>JBJTEQ010000155.1:0-3964 GCA_046092945.1 Kapaibacterium sp. (SeqCode) | reverse complement strand
ATCATGATCCGTGATGAGAAACGTCAGCCCGGCGGAATACCGATGGCCACCGGCATCATTCCGACTCGACAAACTCCATGTATGATCATCCGCGGCACGCTCTGGGCGGTTGGGCTCTTGAGTCCTATTGCTGTAGGCGGCGTGTTACTGGGTGGTGAGTTTTCCGTTGGTGCATTGAGCTTCCCTCCAGTCGTAGCGCTGACGATCGTCATATCGTCTATCGGCGAAGAAGTCCTCTTTCGATCAACGTTGCTGCGTGTTCTCAACGACCGGTTCGGATCGGGCTGGGCCATTATCATCACGAGTGTTCTGTTTTCCATTGCGCATACCGGCAACGCGTCAGCGTCGATGATCAGCAGCATCAACACCTTTCTGATTGCCGTTGCCTTTGGCACCGTGATCGCCATAGGCGGTTCGATATGGGTTGCTGCAGCGTGCCATGCCGCCTGGAACGTGATTGTGGCCATGTTCTTCGGTGCCGTAAGCGGAAATGATGCCGGCGTGTCCTGGATACAGTACGTCCCGAACGGAACATCCACGCTGAGCCCCCTGCTCATGGGTGATGCCTATGGCGTTGAGTCCGGATTACTCTGCACTGCGGTCATTACCATTTCTCTCGGTTTCATCCGTCATATCGTCGTGGTCGATCCGTTCGTTATTGCCGCACGGCATCGTGTGGCATTCAACCGCGGACGATCGCACACAGATTCGATCACTGCGATGGAGTCCTTGAATGATGCGTAGAGCTCTGCTGGCATGCCTGCTCGTAGCAGCCTCGATCCCCGCCACGGCCCAATGGGTTGCGATGTCCACCGATGCCGACTCGCTTGTGCAGCTTGGCACAAAGGCCGTGTACAACGTCGAGTTTGACAAGGCGCAGGACATTTTTGATGAGGTCATTCGACGCTACCCGCAGCACCCTGCCGGGTATTTTCTTGACGCCATGATCGACTGGTGGCGCATTGCCATTGGTCAGCGCAGTTCTGCTGTTGAGGCGAAGTTTCTCTCCAAGCTCGCAAAGGTGATCTCTGTCTGCGACGCCAACCTTACCCGCAATCCCAAGGACATCTCTTCGATGTTCTTCAAAGCGGGCGCGTTGGGCTATCGAGGCCGGTTCAATGCAACGAACAACAACATGCTGAGTGCGGCTGAGGACGGACGCGTGGCACTTGGTCTTCTGAACGACTGTCAGAAGGTGGCTCCGGGCAACCACGACATTCTCCTCGGAACCGGACTCTACAACTATTGGGCATCGGTGCTGCCGGAAAAGTATCCTGCACTAAAACCCGTGATGATCTTCCTGCCCAAAGGGGATAAGGTCATCGGACTCGCCCAGCTCAAGGCTGCGGCACGTCAGGCCCGCTATGCAGCCGTCGAGGCAAAGGTTGTTCTCGTGCAGGCGTACTTCGACTTCGAAAAGAACGCCCTTGAGGCTATCGATTTTGCCCGAGATCTCAATCAGCTGTACCCGCGCAATCCAGCCTTTCATCGGGCTTACGGGCGCTGCCTTGTTGCATTGGGTCCAATTGATTCGGCGGCCGTTGTCTGGCGTGATGTTCTGAACAGATGTCTCGACAAGTGGCCGGGGTATAATCGTAATGCGGCCCGCGAAGCACTCTACTACATTGGTGTGTCGCTGATGATACGGGGCGATCTGGACAAGGCCCTCACCTACTTCTACAAGTGCGACGAAGCCTGCAGGAAGATCGATGAAGACGCCACGGGGTTTATCATCAAGACCAATCTGAAGATCGGACAGATCTACGACATGCAGGGAAAACGCGATATGGCCATCAAGCAGTACAAGAAGCTATTGTCATGGTCAGACAACAGCGGCTCCCATGCCGATGCCGAGCGCTATCTGCAAACCCCATATCGGTGATGCCTGCCGTATTTTTGTGGCCATCACATTACGGCACGCATGATGCACAACGACGTTACGATCTGGCAGGAACTGGCGGCAAAGGAACTGAAAGGCAAGCCCCTTGACGCATTGACGCGTCGCATGGCAGAGGGCTTCGACGTCAAGCCGCTCTATACAGCGGCGGATCTTGAGGGACTGGAGAACGTCGGCACGCTTCCGGGCCTGTTCCCCTATCTGCGCGGTCCGTATGCCACCATGTACACGAACCGTCCGTGGACGATCCGACAGTACGCCGGATTCTCCACCGCCGAAGAGTCCAATGCTTTCTATCGTAAGGCACTGTCCGGTGGACAGAAGGGGCTCTCCGTTGCCTTTGACCTGGCCACACACCGAGGCTACGACAGCGATCATCCTCGCGTTGTGGGTGACGTCGGCAAAGCGGGCGTGGCCATCGATTCGGTAGAGGACATGAAGATCCTCTTCGACGGAATCCCTCTCGAGACAATGAGCGTGTCGATGACCATGAACGGCGCGGTGATCCCGATCCTTGCGATGTTCATCGTAGCAGCTGAGGAACAAGGGGTGGAGCAGGCCAAACTCTCGGGGACCATTCAGAATGACATCCTCAAAGAGTTTATGGTCCGCAACACCTACATTTACCCTCCCGAGCCATCGATGCGGATCATAGCGGACATCATTGAGCATACCAGCAAGTCGATGCCGCGCTTCAACTCGATCTCTATCAGCGGCTATCACATGCACGAGGCCGGAGCAACGGCCGTGCAGGAGCTTGCCTACACCATTGCTGACGGACTTGAATACGTCCGCACGGCGCTTTCTCGTGGCATGCACGTCGATGCCTTTGCGCCACGTCTGTCGTTCTTCTTTGGCATTGGCATGAACTTCTTCATGGAAGTGGCCAAGCTTCGCGCTGCGCGTGTGCTGTGGTCAACAGCCATGAAGCAGTTCGCCCCCTCCAGGGATGAGTCCCTTCTTCTGCGCACACACTGTCAGACATCCGGCTGGTCTCTGGCAGCGCAGGACCCGTTCAACAACATCATCCGTACGACCATCGAAGCAATGGCGGCGGTGCTTGGCGGCACGCAGTCGCTTCACACAAACTCCTACGACGAAGCGCTCGGACTGCCAACTCAGCAGTCGGCACGAGTAGCTCGCAATACGCAGCTGATCATTGCGGAGGAATCTCGCATCACAGATGTGGTGGATCCGTTAGGGGGCTCTTACTACGTGGAGCATCTTACGGCCTCACTTGTGCGCGAGGCATCAGCGGTAATCGCTGAGGTAGAGCAAATGGGTGGCATGACCAAGGCTATCACGGCCGGCATCCCTAAGATGCGCATCGAAGAGTCGGCCACCCGACGTCAGGCCGTGATCGATCAGGGCAAGGAAGTGATCGTTGGCGTGAACAAGTATCGCCTTGAGAACGAACCCGATATTGATGTGCTCAACATCGACAATACTGCCGTGCGCGCTTCGCAGCTCGAGCGTCTGGCAACGATCAAGGCTTCGCGTAATCAGCAAGATGTCGATGCAGTTCTGCAGTCCATTGCGCATGCGGCACAGAGTGGCACAGGGAATCTCCTAGAGCTTGCAATCGAGGCTGCCCGCGTGCGTGCAACCGTCGGCGAGATCTCCGATGCAATGGCCAAGGTTTTCACACGCTACGAGGCCCAAACCATGACAATCGAAGGTGTTTATGGGGCGCAGTATGAGCACGACCCGATCTATGCTCAGGCACGCAAGGAAGTTGACGACTTCGAGCGTGACTTCGGGCGACGTCCACGCATTCTGATCGCCAAGCTGGGTCAGGACGGGCATGATCGCGGAGCCAAGGTTATCGCTACGTCATTTGCCGACATCGGCTTTGACGTCGACATCGGCCCCCTGTTCGCAACTCCGGAAGAAGCTGCTCGCGAGGCCGCGGACAACGACGTCCACGTGGTTGGCGTGTCGAGTCAGGCCGCCGGACACACCACGCTGATTCCGCAGCTGATCCGTGCGCTTGAGGATGTGGATGCCAAGGACATCATCGTCATCGCCGGGGGTGTGATTCCACCAAAGGACTACGATGTGCTCCAC
>JBJTEQ010000154.1:0-22115 GCA_046092945.1 Kapaibacterium sp. (SeqCode) | reverse complement strand
AAAAAAGAGCGCTCAACCATAAGGTTGAGCGCTCGTTGGAATTCAATTGTTCGAGATCACTTACTCAAGTTCAGCATCTGCCAGCGGCGTTTCGATGATCACCTGAACCGTACGGTTGAAGAAACGACCTTCTGGTGAGTCGTTTGAGTAGAGCGGCTCTTCTTCACCCGTTCCGCGCGTTGACATCTCGGAATATGCCGAACCTGTTGACTTGATGAACTTCTCGGCTGTACCGGCACGCTGCTCAGAGAGCTTCTTGTTGCGTGTGTCCAAACCGACAACGTCCGTGTGACCTTCGATCCGAATTGTTGACGACTTCTTGACGCGTGGGTACACCCATGTAGACATGATGCGCTCATTCAGTTCGCCTGCCTCTGGAGAGTCGAACTTGAAGAGGATCAGGTTGTACTTCTCAAGCGTCTTCACATCGCCACGGTCCACACCAATGCTCTTCGAAGAAACACGCTTCACCGGCGTTGTGACAGTGTCAGATTTACACTCCTGACCGTTCTTTGATGTCACGATGAAAACCGACTTGTACGGCGGGAGGTTGAACTCAGGTGTTCCGTCTGGACCCTTTTCCTGCGGGAACTCAGCATCAACGTTTTGCCAGTCCCACTTTGCTGTTGCATCTGTGATGTTGAGGTCCTTGACCGTCTTCCACGACTTACCGTTGCGGAAAACTTCGATACGACGTGAAGCAACGATGTTGTTGTCGATACCGTTCTTCATGGAATACGTCAAAGTTGCTGGGGACGGGAAGAGCGTTGGGTCGCGATCTTCGATCGGCTTCTGCACGTTCCAGAGATCATCCTTCGATCCCGAGAAAACAAGCTCTGTCCGACGGTTCTCGACGATACCATTCGTGTCCTTCTTATTTGAAGGAAGCTCTGGCCAGCCCCGTGCCGTCACCTTCATGCGGCTTTCGGCTATACCCCACACATCCTTGAGATAGTCATAGACGACCTGAGCACGCTGCTTCGGAAGGGGCGAGTTCTTGTCTTCGTTTGTCTCGTCCGTACATCCAACGATGTTTACATTGACGTTTGGATACTTACGAAGGCGATACCCAAAGATGTTGAGGGTGTGGTAGTACTTGTCGAGTGTTCCACCTGGCAGACGCTCATCCGTGAAGTTGCCAGTTTGTGCCGACGTCAGGCGCTTGTAGCGCGCAGGCATCGTTCCACTGTTGAGATCAAAGAACACGTACGGGAGAAGCGGGAAGAGCTGAATAGTAGCACGCTCTTCAATCACCAGACCCTTAAAGTTGTTGTTCTTCTTCTTTGCCCAGTCCGAAAGCTCCATGTCGGCAGCAAGCGTTGGACGCTGTCCCAGAGTGATCGTCTTGCGGATTTCCGTTTGCACCTTTGCATCATCACTGTTCGTCGTAACGCCTGGGTACTGCACAGGGATGGTAATGCTTCGTTGACCGTATGTCGGCGAAGAAGCCGTAACTGTCACGTTGACCGAACCAGCCTTCTGCTTGCCAGTGCCGTAATCGTCGTCACCGACGATGACATTTGTCTCGACGTTATCCGTTGTGACTTCACCGTTTGATTCGCGGCCCGTGAGGGTGTTCTTGAAGCTGATCGTAGCCGGAACATTCTGTCCGGTACACTCATCAACCACCGAAACGATCACATTAACGGCACGCGTAAACGTCGGAATAAAGGCCATGTAGATGTCAAGTTCACCCTTCGCTCCCTTGATATCCTCGCGGTTTGACGAGAAATAGAGTACATCGCCAGATGGAGGCATCGACATGAAGAAGTCATCATCCGGAGTGTTGATCGGTGCAGGCAGAAGCTCTGGCTTGCTCCAACGATCGCGACCATCCTTGTCCTTCTCACCGGTCTTTTTCGTGCGGTAGAAGTCAAGCTTGCCGATACTCGGCTTGTGACCATTCGACGAGAAGAAGAGCGTGCGTCCATCAGGAGCGATAAACGGGGCTGATTCCTTGCTAGGCGTATTCACGTCAGGTCCAAGGTTCTTTGCCTTGCTCCACTCGCCGAGGTCATCATCCCAGTCGCAGTACCAGATGTCGAAGTCGCGCTCGTCTTCTTCGTCCGGGTGATTAGGCGATGGGCGGTTTGACGCAAAGTACAGACGCGACTTATCCGGGGAGATGTATGGTTGTGATTCCCAGAACTCCGTGTTCACGTTTGGACCAAGATTCTTTGGCTCCGTGAACTTATCGCCGTCAACCTTTGCTTCCCAGATGTCGCAATAGCCGATACCGCCGGGGCGGTTACAGCCGGTGAAGTAGAGCGTCTGACGGTCAGCTGCGATCGAAGCTGCGCCTTCATCGCTCGTAAGGTTAATCTCGCTGAGATTGATCGGCTCACCGAACGTCGTGTCGTGGTTGTCCGCCTTGCTCGCCTTCCAGAAGTCGTGCGATGGGCGTCCTTCCGTCACGTTGTACTTGCTGCCCTGACGCTCCGAAACATAATAGAGCGTCTTGCCATCAGCGCTGATCGTTGGAGCGTAGTCAAGACCGTCATGGTTAATAGCACCAAGATTGATGATCCGAATCTTCTTCGGATCACTCAGTACGTCACCACGAGTATCGTCTTCGGCCTGTACACCAGGATTTATTGTAGCGCTGTACAGGTACAACACCTTGTCTGGTACACCAGCCTGCACGTACGAAACGACGCAGGCAAGAGCAACAACGCAGACCGAAACATATCGCCGTATCATAGGCTTCTCGTCCCTTGAAAAAATGTTCGCTCCCCACCTATTCATCTGTCAGCTCGACTGCATCGAGGTATGGCAGGGCCAAAAAATAGGTAAATGTGGATAACCGCCAAAGCCAATTTCTGAGATTTCAGAGATTGTATCGAAACTCCAGCAAAAACTGCAATGTCGAGACGCGGAGTCGGCCACCATCAACACTCAATTGCGTTATCGGCTGGAACACCTGAGCAACCGGCACGAGCACGGCCGATACATCCATGCCCCATGGCCGCTTAGACCGACCAAGCACGATCTCGTATCCGGCTGCCAGCGTAACGCCCAGCTGAAGCGACGAAAGGTTCTTATATGGGCCATTCTCCAGGGTTACGGTGCCGGAACCGTTCTCACCAAAGATCACGTCAGCGACTTCACCGTCTGGAAAGACCGTCGTTTTGGTCTCAAGAGTTTTCGTGTGGGTGAGGTCAGACGCAACGACGTACCCTGCGGAGATTCCGGCACGACCAAACAGCCGTCCGGCTAGATGGTACTTCACATACGGGTTGATGCTGAGCATCTGAAAACTCAGTGTTGCCTCGTTCTGGAACGTCAGCGGAACGGAATACACCCTTCCCGTCGGGCTTGTTTGATCAACGCCTTCCTGCTCGCGGAAGCGGCCAGTAATGCCGCGACCCTCGTAGCCGATGAGTCCGCCAATAGTAAGTCCCGAGCGGAGCTGGTGCTCGATTACCGCGCCGGCAACCATCCCTGAACCGGCTCCGCCGGTAAACTCGCAGTCGCAGTCCGTTACGAAGGTGCCACCCTGACTGTTGAATGAGGGCCCAACGTATAGGCCATACCACGTGTAGATAGGCTGTTCATCAGGTCCAAGGGGCGTGCTGGCCCCCTTCAATCGCTGACCGTACAACACCGTGCCGGAGGAGGCCAGCAGAGCGAGAGCGATCATCGCCGTTATGTGCGTTTTCATGGTCTTCATGGTGAATTCAGAGCGAAACATAACTCCTGGACAGTTCTCGTTCGCAACGATGGTTTCCCTATAATTGCGCTTTATGAGCAACGTTCAAGCACCTAACGACCTGCGCGACGAGCAGGCCGCACCACTGATCGAGAATTCCGCGACGGTAGTGTTTCAAACAGCCCGCGGCATAGCGGTGAAACTCCTCAGCCGTTACGAAAATTCCGACGCCTACATTGACAAACTTCTCGACGGCGAGCTCCGACGCACGGAGCTGGAAGCCGCCGACCGTGCCCTGGTCACGGAATTGGTTAATGGCACGGTACGCTGGCAGTCCCGGATCGACTGGATCCTGATGGGCTTCTACCACGGCGAATTCGCAAAGTGCCTGCCCCTTGTCAAGAATGCCCTGCGCATCGCCCTCTACCAGATGATGTTCCTTTCGAAGATCCCTGCCCCGGCGGCGATCAACGAATCCGTGGAGATCGTCAAGAGGATAAAGGGAGACCGACACGCCGGCATTGTGAACGGCGTCCTACGGAACATCCTTCGCAATGTGCAGTCGATCCGCTATCCGGATCGTAAGGAGAACGAGGTTCTGTATCTCTCCGTTCACACGGCCCACCCCGCTTGGATGGTGCGACGCTATGTGGATCGATTCGGTAGTGAAGAAGCCGAGGCACTCCTGAGTGCAAACAACCATCGTCCAATGCTTACCCTGCGAGTGAACGGCCTGCGCACAAGCATTGAGGCCGTAACGCAGCAGCTTACCGCATCGGAGATCAAGTTCGAGGTTTCGCCTGTCCACGCAAACAGTATTCAGATCACATCCCTTAGAGACATTCGATCTCTTCCGCTCTTCGCCGAAGGATTGGTCAGCGTGCAGGATGCCAGCGCATCACATGCGGTTCATCTGGCCAACCCCAAGCCCGGCATGAAAGTAATCGACCTCTGTGCTGCACCGGGAGGCAAGTCCATCATGGCAGCAGAACTCATGCAGAACAAGGGTTCGGTTGTTGCTCTCGAGAAGTACGAATCGAAGCTGCCGTTCATCAGCGACAATGCCAAGCGCCTCGGCACGTCGATCGTGACGCCGGAACAGGGCGATGCACGAGAGTATCAAACGAACGAGCCAGCCGACATCGTTCTCGTTGATGCTCCATGCTCCGGCCTAGGAACGCTTTCAAAGAAGCCCGACATCAAATGGCGACGTCAGATCGATGACATCAGGAAGATGGTTGCAACACAGCGTGCAATTCTGAGTAACGCAGCAAGCCTTGTGAAGGTAGGGGGCTGCATTGTCTACTCAACCTGCACGATAGAACCGGAAGAGAACGTCGAGGCGGTACAGTGGTTCCTCGAAGCAAACCCGAACTTCGTCCTTGAGCGGGCAGAGACGCTTCTTCCCGCCGATGTCTGCAAAGACGGGTATCTGCAGACATTCCCGCATAAGCATCACTGTGATGGGGCTTTTGCCGCGCGACTTGTTCGCCGCTCGTAACACTCGATTAGCAACGGTATTCGTTCTACCAATTTCTCATCCCACACACCATTCATTTCGAGGAGTATCGATGATCCGCTCTCTGCTTGCCACAACGGCACTCGCCACAATGCTCACGATCGGTTGTTCAAAGCAGGAAGAGGTCCAGGAGACCCCTGCTGCACAGCCTGCCACGGTCGAAGCCGCAGCCCCAGCGCCTGCACCGGTTGACAGCTCGGCAATCAAGGATTCAATTGCCAAGGCCGAAGCAGCAGCAAAGGAAGCAGCTGAAGCCACAAAGAAGACGACGGCAAAGAAGCCTGCCAAGACTGGCGAAAAGCCTGCTGCCGAGCCAGCAAAGGTGGAAAAGCAAGCTGCTCCAACACAGCAGATTCGCCAGAGCCGATAGGCCCCATTGCAGGGACGTTGTCCCCTCAAAGACAGACCCAAAAACAAAACGGGCGTCCATTTGGACGCCCGTTTTTCATTTCCTGATGGAGCAAGAACTACTTGGCCATTGGCCCTGCTGGCGCTGCATGACGCAGGCGGTCGAGCTCATCAAACTTCGCCTTGACGGCATACGGCACGTTCTTGACAGTCTGATACGACACCAAAACTTCGACGTAGGCAGATGAGCCAGAGCCCATAATGTACGTGCCGTTGCTCTGCTTCTTTAGCATCACCTTGGCAAAGTTGTACTTCTTGTCCGTCTCGTCGCGAGTACCCATCACAAAAGCGATGCCACTTGAGCTGTTTGGCAGGCCATTGATCGGGAACATGCGCTCACCGTTGGCTGCTGGCAGCGTCAGTGGTGCGGATTCGTACACATCATCGAGACTAGTAACGTTTGTGTACACAACATCGTTAATGTACACGGTCTTGGAAAGCTGTCCATTTGGGAACTTATACTCGGCATCTACATAGCGGCTCTGTCCAGGTGAGCCGATCTTCGGATTGCCCGATTCCTTATCGTCAAAACAAAGGTCCCATTCGCCGCCATTAGCGATCTTTAGAACTGCAGGAACGCCCGCTGCACGGAAGATGCCGAGACCGGAACCTTCGGTGCTGCTTGACGACGAATAAAGCTTGAAGGTGCCTTCTGCACGACGTGCCGGTGCCCATTCAACCTTTGGTGATGCAAGTGACTGCACGGTATCGTTCTTGGCATACACTGCAAACTCATAGATCACCCCTTCGGTGAGGCCAGGAACAGTAACTGTCCGTGATGCTGAACCGTTAACGGCAAGAGTGATCTTCATGGCGCTACCCTTAACACCGTATTCAACGAGAAATCCGGTTGGTGTTACCGAGTCGTTGGTGGCAAGCGTCCAGCGCAGACCAATCGACGTCTGATTGACGGACTTGGCTTCGAGCTTGGTTGGTGCCTTGGGCGCTGCCAACGGCGTATCGGTTGGTTCCGTAACAGAATCGCATCCGATCATCACGACCGCCGCGATGGCGAACATGAGAACATTCAGATTGCGCAAAAGGGACTTCATACATTTCCTCCGGGTTGATAAGAATGATGTTGTTGCATAGTCGGGATTAACTGCCGTGGCATCGGCGTTCGATGACGAATAAGGGAATAAGAACGTGTCCGCAGCGAACGAATTCTTCGTGTTACCCTGCCGACGTTCGACTGCGCCAGGGTACATCGGCAGTTCCAGCCGAATGGTTTATAGCGCGGGCGGCCGTGAAGAGATAATCGGACAGTCTGTTAAGGTAGTGCACAACAATCGGCCCAACGTCTTCTCGACGCGATAACGCCACAGCACAGCGCTCTGCTCTACGGCAGACGGTGCGCGCATGGTGCAGATGCGCAGCTCCAGGCTGGCCTCCGGGAAGGATAAACACCTTGAGTGTCTCAAGCACATCGTCATGACCATCGATCCAGCGTTCGAGAACTTTAACGTGAGCTTCCGTAACGCGAGGAATCTCGTACACCGGTGGAGGATCAAGCGGCGTGGCAAGATCTGCACCGAGCGTAAAGAGATCAGACGACACTTCCGTAAGCTGTTCACGCACATTCTCCGGAAGGGACTGCGTTAACACCACACCAAGAACGGCATTCAACTCGTCGACAGTGCCGTATGCCTCAATGCGCAGATCGTCCTTATCGACGCGGGTGCCTCCGAACAATGCCGTTGTACCATCGTCGCCGGTCTTGGTGTAAATGCGTGTTGCCATGGGTGCGAAGATACCCCACCGGCACCTTTCGTAGGTTTGCAGAGTTATGCGCACCATGAACATCCTTTTCATCGGCGACGTGGTGGGCCATGTTGGTCTGCGCGAGCTACTCCATCAGCTTCCCGAGCTTCGCAAGCAATTCACCCCCGATGTGGTCATCGTGAACGGAGAGAACATCGTCGATGGCAAGGGGCTTACCGAACGTGAAGCGAACGAGCTCTTTGCCGCCGGGGTCCATTGCATTACCACCGGCAATCACGTTTGGGAGAATTGGAAGTCTCGCCCCCTTCTGGCCGAACGGGCCGACGTTCTGCGTCCGATGAACTATCCGCAGGAGAATCCTGGACGGGGCTGGACGCTTATCACCCTGCCCGACAAGCGTGTCATCGCGGTAATGCAGGCCCAGGGTCGCGCCTATATGCAGGCGATCGACTGTCCGTTCAAAGCCGTTGATGCCGCCATCAAACGCGTAGCGATGGACACGAAGATCATCATTCTGGATTTTCACGCCGATGCTTCAGCGGAAAAGATGGCCATGGGATGGCATTGCGATGGACGTGTGAGCGCAGTACTCGGAACACACACTCACACGCAGACGGCTGACGCACGGATCCTTCCGAACGGCACGGCATTTATCTCCGACGTCGGAATGACTGGCCCCTACGACAGCGTCCTCGGTATGAAGAAGGATATTGCCCTGAAGCGACTTCTGCTTCAAACTGCCCACAAGTACGAAGTTGCCGAGGGTGACCTGCGCGTGTGCGGCGTTGCCCTGACAATCGATGAATCAACAGGCACGGCAACGTCGATCACGCCGTTTGCCTCGCCCCCTTTCACTCTTCAGCGATAATTACAAGTGAGCCAGATCATGAGCACCACCGGTTCAATGATGCATCACAAGGTCAAGATCCTCTGCACCATGGGTCCGGCAATCGCCTCGAAGGAAAAGGTCACCGCGCTCGTGAAAGCCGGTGCCAGCGCATTTCGATTGAACATGTCGCATGGCAGCCATGAGACGCATGCGAAGAATGTGGAGATCATCCGACAGGTCGAGCAAGACCTTGATGTGCACCTTGCCATCGTTGCCGACCTGCAGGGTCCAAAGATCAGAGTAGCGGACTTTACCAACGTCGATGCAATTCCGCTTGTTGCCGGCACAGAGATTCGAATCGTCGATGCCGCCGTTGCCCGCTCAGCAGCTTTCAAATCCAAAGAAGCGGTTGTCCCGGTTACCTATCCATCCATCGCGCGCGACGTGAAAAAGGGCCACGTGCTGCTGTTCGATGATGGACTCATCAAGGTTCAGATACGCGAGACTGATGGCGTCTCCGTGCGGGCGATGGTCATTCACGGAGGGTTGCTCAAGCCTCGTAAGGGGCTGAATCTTCCCGATACGGCAATCTCTCAACCGTCGATGACTCCAAAGGACCGCGCTGACGTCAAGTTCGCCATTGAGAATAACGTTGACTACATCGCTCTTTCGTTTGTCCGGAAAGCGGCCGATGTTGAGGCACTCAGGAAGTATGTCAAGAAGCATGGTGGTTCGCAGTGGCTCATCGCCAAGATCGAGAAACCGGAAGCGCTGACAAACCTCGACGGTATCGTACATGCTTCGGATGCCATCATGGTGGCTCGGGGCGACCTCGGCGTGGAGATTCCTGCCGCTGCCGTGCCGATCGTGCAGAAGCGCATCATTCGTCTATGCAATGCCACCGCTAAGCCGGTGATAACAGCAACGCAGATGCTGGAATCGATGATCCACAACGCTCGCCCAACTCGGGCTGAAGCAAGTGATGTTGCCAATGCCGTACTCGATGGTACCGACGTGGTGATGCTGAGCGCGGAAACAAGCGTCGGTGCCTACCCCGTTGAAGCCGTGCAGACCATGCGCACCATCTGCCACGAGGCTGAAGAAGTGCTGCTCAATGACGGCCGTCTGAACGAGCATTACGAGCCCCCTCACGGAGGAAATCGATCCAACACGGAATCGATCGCCGTAGCTGTGGCACAGATCGCCGAAGAGAAGCGTCTCTCAGCGATCATCAGTCTGAGCTACAGTGGTGAAACCTCAAGGCTGATTTCGAACCAGCGTCCACGTGCACCGATCTTCTCCGTCACCACCGACCAGTCCGTTGCGCGCCGCATCAGCCTGCTATGGGGCGTTACTGGCGTTGTGATCGAGTCGCTGCATTCAACGGATGAGACCATCGACTACATCAAGTCGACGATGCTGCGTGAAAAGCTCTTCAGCCCGGGCGCCACAGTTGTATTCACGATCGGGCGCCCCCTTGTTGGGAGAGCCCGAACGAACATGCTGTCGATCGAGTCGATCGAAAAGTAAACGCCTTTACCTACTGCTTGCCTGGCGTCTGCGATCCGGGCTTCGACGGTGCATCCTTCATCGCCGTGGGATCTGGCTTGAGAACGAACTCGCCAAAGTTTACTCCGGTGAGATACTTCGCTGCCGATGCACGAATGCGCTCGGGCGTAAGGTTCTTTACGAACTCATCGCGAAGCTTGTAGTTCGCATATGGTTCGCCATCGGCATCGAACTGCGACATCACACTCAGCCAGAAGCGGTTCGTCTTCAGAGCAGTTTCGCGCTCCTTCATCTGGATCTCACGAACCTTGGCGACGAGTGAATCTGGCACCATCTTCGTGCGGAGAGATTCCATTTCCTTCTTGACGGTTAAGACCAGCTCGTCGACACGTTCAGGATTGCAGCTGAAGATTACGTAGATGCCGAATTCGGGCTTCGGAATGCGATCGAAGTTGGGCTGGACCTGAACAAAGTAGACGCCCCCTTTTTCCTCACGGAGCTGCTCACGGAGCTGGATCTCCATCACTTCGCACAGTGCTGCAACATCATACCTGTTCTGTGGCGTGTAGGTGAAGTCATCACCAGTTGTCAGGATCACAAAGCTCTTGGCTTCCTGACCCTTGTAGACGGTCTTGCTGAAGACACCCCGACGATTCCGCACCCCAACATCCTTCCACATCTCCTTCTCCGCGTTCGATGGAAGCGAAGCGATGTAGGTTTCGCAGTACTTCTTCAGGGTGTCCTCATCGAAGTTGCCAACGAAGTAGAAGGTGAAATCCGAACCGTATTTGAATCGCTCGCGATACAGGTTGTAGGCCTTGTCGAGATCGACCTTGTTCACGTCCTCGGCCGACATTGTCCGTGTGCGAGGGTGGTAGTTCGATGACACAGCGGCAACAGTGTCGAAGAACGTTGCTTCCGGACTCTTTTCCTTGTTGGCCAGATCGGCCTGCATCTTTGTTCTCCACGCAGCAAAGGCCTCGGGGTCCTTCCGTGGATTCACGAAGCCAAGATGGAGTAGTTCAAAGAACGTACGAAGATCCTTCGGGGTGGAGCTGCCAGAGATAACCTCGCGCTCCATACCGATCGATGGCGAGATACCAACATTCTTGCCTGTAAGAACCTTCATCAGGTCATTCATGGAGAGCGAAGCAAGTCCAGACTGATCGACAACTGTGGCTGCTACGCTATTGGTGAAGTGGTCCTCTTCCTTCGCCAGTGATTGTCCACCCCAGCTCTGTGCAACGAAGAGGATCTCGTCGTTTTTGAAGTCGGTCTTCTTGTACACCACGCGAGCCCCGTTCGAGAGAATCAGCTCCTTGGCATCG
Source organism: Kapaibacterium sp. (SeqCode) (assembly GCA_046092945.1). Classification (GTDB taxonomy): domain Bacteria; phylum Bacteroidota; class Ignavibacteria; order Kapaibacteriales; family Kapaibacteriaceae; genus UBA10438. The sequence continues at coordinate 11,151 of JBJTEQ010000154.1, read as the reverse complement.
GCATCAGACAGCTGGACAGATTTTACGATCTTGCCAGCAGTAGGCATCTGCTCCATAAGAGGCTTTGTCGGAACCGCATCAACGTAGGCAGGAATGTTCTTCTCTTCGATCGCATTCAGAAGGTTCTTCACCTGAGCTTCCGCAGGTACGTTGTATCCATTGCCTTGCGGCACGGAGATTGTCACTCCACGGTTATCCTTCGTCAGCGTCGACGCAGCAATCGTGTTCACATCGTCAAGAGTGATCGACGGCACGTAGCGCTGATAGATCTCCCATTCGTGCTCGATTCCCGGAACGGCTTCAGCTGTGAGGATGTGACGCGTTAGCTCATCGGCAAACTGACGAGACTCCGACTTGTCGCGCTCGTTGTAGTAGGTCTCCATGCGCGACAGAACGGACGTCTTGGTGCGCTCCAGCTCTGTTGCCGTAAAGCCATGTCGCTTAGCACGCTCGAGTTCGGTGAAGAGCGCATTGATCGACTTGAGGATGTTCTTATCCGATGCTGTAGCGGCCGCATAGGTGGCGCGCGTCTGACGCGCCAGTCCAACCTCACCGACAAAGGCCGATGAGAACGGCGGTGGATTCTTGCGCGTCAGTTCGGCCAAACGAACATTGATCATTTCTGCGACCATCTGACGGGCAATGCTCATGCGATAGTCACCGTAGGTTCGGGTGGTATCGGCAGGACGCTTGATAAAGACGTTTACCGATGCCGTTGTCAATTCCGGATCCGTAGCAACTGATACAAGCGTTCCCTCGTGCGGCGGAATCAGGATTGTCGGGCGCACAGCATACTTTTCTCCGGAGGAAGGGGGCGAGGTAAAGTTCTGACGGAGAAGTGCCTCGATCTTCTCGGGATCCATGTCGCCAACGGCCACAATGGAGATGTTCAGAGGGTTATACCACGTCCGGTAGAAGCGACGCAGATTGTCCTGCGGCGCATGCAGAAGCACATTCGTATCACCGATGACATCTCGCTTGGCATACATCGAATTGCCATACATCACGTTGCGATGCTTCTCCATCACACGCTCATCGGCCCCACGACGAAGTCGCCACTCTTCGGTCACAACACCACGCTCGTCGTTGATATCCTTGTCGTCGTAATTCACGTAACCAGCCCAGTCCCGAAGCACATGAACGGCCTTGACAATATTCCCAGGCTTATCAAGCGGTACGGTGAGGAGATAGACCGTTTCGTCTTGGTTCGTGTAGGCGTTAAGGTCCGCTCCAAAGCGCACACCCATCGACTCGAGAAAGTTCACCAGGTCCTGCTTCGGAAAGGCATTCGTCCCGTTAAACGCCATGTGCTCGCAGAAGTGTGCAAGTCCGTTCTGATCATCATCCTCCAGCACTGCACCGGCATTGACCACGAGCATCAGCTCCATGCGATTGGCTGGACGCGAGTTCTTCAGGATGTAGTAAGGGATGCCACTTTCAAGGCGCCCCTTGCGAACATTCTTGTTAAAGCGGATCGGGTCGCGGTCCGAAAACGAACCCTGCGCCGATGCAACAGCAACTGCACAGATAAACGTCAGTAAGCGTACAAGGGCGAAACTCATGGTCCGTACTCCGGATACATTGGTGATGGCGCATTGACACAATCGTGGAACGGCGAAACTACTACGACGGCAAACACTGGCAATCATGCGTTTCCCTAGAACTTACCCCGAATAAATTGTGTTGTCACCGTAGGTTTGCAGCACATTCTTCACCACGTCCAATCCGAAATCCTATGTCAGTTGACACCAGCGGCCCGTCTTTTGATCTCAGCGAGGACCACCAAGCCCTCCGGATGCATATCCGCTCGTTTGTCGAGGAGGAGATCAAGCCCGTTGCCCTCGAATTCGACGAGTCCCAGGAGTTTCCGCACGAGATCTTCCGCAAGCTGGGGGACCTCGGATACCTCGGCATCGTCATCCCCACTGAGTACGGTGGTTCGGGCATGGGATACATGGAGTACGCGATCGTCGTGGAAGAAGTCGCCCGTGGGTGTCCGGCTATTGCCCTTGGCGTTGCCGCCCACAACGGCCTGTGCTCCAGCCACATCTTCCGCTTCGGCTCAGAGGAGCTTCGTCAGGAGTATATTCCTCGTCTTGCCAAGGGCGAGACCATGGGGGCATGGGGCTTAACAGAGCCATCAGCCGGGTCCGATGCGGGCGGCACCAAGACCGTTGCCGTTCGTGATGGTGACGACTACATCATCAATGGCGCAAAGAACTTCATCACGCACGGCAACGTGGGTGACATCTGCGTTGTGATGGCCGTCACTGATAAGGATGCCGGTAAGCGCGGCATCTCGGCCTTTGCCGTTGATAAGTCGATGACCGGCTTTTACGGATCGAAGAAGGAAAACAAGATTGGCATGCGCTGCTCGGATACGGCCGGGCTGACCTTTGACAACGTTCGCGTACCGGCATCGCATCTCATCGGAAACGAAGGCGAAGGATTTGTCCAGGCACTCCAGATCCTGGATGGCGGACGCATCTCCATTGCCGCCCTGAGCGTTGGTCTTGCGCAGGGGGCTCTCGAGGCTGCCCTCACGTATGCAAACGAGCGCCAGCAGTTCGGCAAGAAACTCGCCGATATGCAGGCCATTCAGTTCAAGCTTGCCAACATGGCCATGGAGGTCGACGCAGCTCGACTGCTCACCTACAAGGCGGCATGGATGCGCGACCAGGGAATGAACTTCAGCGTTGCCGCCTCGCAGGCTAAGCTCTTCGCCTCCGAAGTTGCTGTTCGCACCGCCGAAGATGCTATCCAGATCCACGGCGGCTATGGTTACGTGAAGGAGTACCCGGTCGAAAAGTACTGGCGCGACTCGAAGCTGCTGACCATCGGCGAAGGCACGAGCGAGATCCAGAAGATGGTCATCACACGGAACCTGCTAGCGGAGCTGTGATCGGCGGTTGTGGCGTGGCCTGCCGGCTGGAGTCTTTCGCATGAGCGGAAGGACGCGACCGTCGGTGGGACCAAGCTGAACACCAAGCATCTTGGCAAGCGTTGGCGCTATGTCAACCGGAGCACACTTCTCATCAGAAGTGAGGGGCGCTATGCCAGCCCCATACCACATCAGTGGTACCCAGCGGTCGTAATCATACGGTGTGCCGTGCGTGGCAACATTGCCACCGATGATCCAATAGGGCTTGGGGTACATCACCACTTCGCCCGTTCGACCGGCAAAGGTGCTTTTGCTGATGTAGGACCACGTCTGCTCGTCAATTGACGCCGGACGACGTCCGGCAAGGATGGAGTCTGATGCAATGGCAATGCCGATGCCCGGGTGCGACGCCACCGCACGAACGGCCATATCAATCGCTTCTTGGCGCTGGCGCTCGGGTATGATATTCCAGTTGAGATAGATCGACGGTTCGAAGATCTCGCGCACGTAGGACTGCGCCACATCATCGAGTGGTCCAATTGTCTGTGACAACGCCCCGTCGATAAGCTTCTGAATCTCCGCTTCGCGGATGCGGCCCGCATCTATGGTAGCCCGCTGCTGCTCAGCCTGACGTCGGATGATCTCCGGCACTGGGGCAACACCATGGTCACTGGTCACGACAAGAACGAAGTTGTTTGAACCAACCCGACGATTGAGATGGTCGATCAGGTCCTTGATCTCCCGGTCTGCACGCGCATACACATCCAGTACTTCCCAGCTGTCTGGACCAAACACATGGCCGATGTAGTCTGTGGTCGACACTCCAACACACAGCACGTCCGGCGACTGGTCTCGTCCGAGATTTTCCCGATCAACAACCTCCGTTACCGCGTCAAAGAGCATCTCCATTGAGAAGGGGCTTATCAGCACGCTTGCCATGAACTTTGGATGAGACGGCTCCAGAATGCGATGCGGAAAGGCACTGTTCCCACCGGGGAAAGCCCCCTCCTCAGCAACGGAATCCATTGGCACAACCGCAAGTCCACGTGGAAGCGGCAAGGGGCTCCACACCGCCCCGATGAACCGATCCACGTTCACCGTTGCGTTGAGCGACGATAGCCACGACGGCTGCGGATAGGCCGCGCTCGAGGTCCAACGTCGAGCATTGGCGTCATACCACACGCACGTTGTTGCCGAAGAACCAGCCATCAGAATCGCAGCTCGGTCTTTGAGACCAACACCAACGACCTTTGACCGTGGCGATGTCTTCCGGAGTACATCGCCTAGTGTTGGCACAAGCATCTTCCTGGCACCAAAGACGCCGGAAGTATCCTGTGCGCAGTAACCGCATTTACCGGAGGCGAGATCGCAGAAGTCATTTCCGACGATTCCTGTGCGGTTCGGATAGCAACCGGTTAACAGTGTTGCGTGACCTGGCCCGGTAATGTTGTTCGCGTGCTCATACCGGCATGCCGTGTACACCGCACCACTCGTCAGCAATGCGCGGAAGGCGCCTTCCGTTGGGTAGGCGGATGAGAAGCGTTGCGGATAGTCACCCCGAAACTGATCGAAGGAAACAACCACCACAAGCTTCGGAGGCGCTTGGGCAAATGCGGGAAGAAAAGATGTCAGCAGTGCCGCCAGAAGCAGGCACTGACGGAACAGCCGGATCAGAGCTGACCCATGGCGCGCATCATGTTGGCCACTTCGTAGGCCTGGCGCTGGTTGTACTCCGACGTCAGCTTGCGATAGTTGATGAGATCGACGATCGTTCCGATGTTGCACAAACCAAAGGTAAAGAGATACAACAAACCCATCCCGACTTGCCCCAGCACGAACCGCTGTATTCCTGCGATACCGAGAAAGCCCACGAGCGTCAGCAGGAGAATCATCACCGGCTCTTTGCGACGTGTGCGGTAGATCGACGCAAACATACCGGCTTGCAGCTCGGTCATCGATTCCATGAGCGTGTGAAGATACAGTAACTCGTCGCTCTCGGCGTCGGGAATCAGCTGAAGGACGTTAGCCATGGTGGTGGTATCCTATAAGGGTAGTTGGGAAAGTCGAAATGGTGTTCGCACGAGGTGCACTACTCTTCCGATCAGAAGCACCGTTGCCGGAACCCCAAGCGGGTGAGTTTCCCAGGAAGCAGCCAGATGCCCCCTGAAAAGTTGCCCGATAGACGCTCCAAGTCCGCAGCCAATGCAGCCGTCGAACCCCAGAAGCGTAGGAATACAGACCGTGGCATGTCCCTGCAGAGAGGGGGTGAAAAGTGCCAGTACAAGCAGTCCGGACGTCCAAATCGCCGCTTCAAGTGGCATTTTCCGCAGGATGGTCATAAATCGGGTCACGTGGCCTTTGACAGGGAGAAACCACCCGGGGTTTCATGATTTCTCAGGGATGTTCCTGTGGAAATCGGTGTAACTCTTTGAATTCTGAAGCCAAGAGGCGTATATTGCGGGCCCTTTTTTGGGGCACAACCCACTCGACATCGATCAACGGGCACAACATCATGTACGCAGTCGTCGAAATCTCCGGTCAGCAATATGCTGTCTCTCCTCAACAAACAATCATCGTTCCTCTCATGGTGGACAAGAACGTTGGTGACGCTGTTGAGTTCTCAAATATCCTTCTGGCGAGTGACAACGGCAAGGTTTCCGTAGGAACACCGTACGTTAAGGGCAGTGTGAAGGCAACAGTGGTTGGCCACGGCAAGGGCGACAAGGTTCTCGTGTTCCACAAGAAGCGTCGCAAGGGCTACCAGAAGCTCAACGGCCACCGTCAGAAGTTCACCAGCATCACCATCAACGACATCAATATCTAAGCGAGTACGACAATGGCACACAAAAAAGGTGGTGGATCTACCAAGAACGGCCGGGATTCCAATGCCCAGCGCCTTGGTGTGAAGAAGTTCGGCGGCGAGCACGTTCTTGCCGGCAACATCATCATCCGCCAGAATGGAACAAATGTTCACCCCGGCAACAATGTCGGTCTTGGTAAGGACTACACGATCTTCTCGCTCGTCGATGGCGTCGTGAAGTTCGAGCGCAAGGACAAGACGCGCCTCAAGGTTTCGGTGTATCCTGAAGCCAACTGAGACCGCGCACAGTTCTGTTGACGAAATATCTAAACGCCTCCATGTGGGGCGTTTTTTGTACCGGCAAATCAATCTCAAACCCCCAATTCATCCAGGAACTACACCGCAATGAAGTCACCAGTTCGCGTTGCCGTTACCGGCGCAGCAGGCCAGATCGGCTATAGTCTTCTTTTCCGCATTGCCAGCGGCGACATGCTGGGCAAGGATCAGCCAGTGATCCTTCAGCTTCTTGAACTTACACCTGCTCTGCAAGCACTGCGCGGCGTGGTGATGGAACTGGAAGACTGTGCGTTTCCTCTTCTTCACGGCATCGTTCAGTCGGACGATCCGATGGTAGCCTTCAAGGATGCGGATTACGCCCTTCTCGTTGGTGCACGCCCACGCTCGAAAGGCATGGAGCGCAAGGATCTTCTCGAAGCCAACGCGCAGATCTTCACCGTGCAGGGTAAGGCACTCAATGCTGTTGCCAGCCGCAACATCAAGGTTGTGGTTGTTGGCAATCCGGCAAACACCAATGCCCTTATCACCGCAAAGAGCGCACCGGACCTTAACCCACGCAACATCACAGCGCTGATGCGCCTTGATCATAATCGCGCTCTTGCACAGATCGCTGCAAAGACGGGCATTCACACGTCGCAGCTCAGCAAGATGACGGTATGGGGCAACCACTCGGTCACACAGTACCCAGACGTCTCTAATCTTACCGCCAACGGTTCGCTGGTATGGCCAACGATCAACGATCAGACATGGCTGGAAGAAACGTTCATCCCGACAGTTGCCAAGCGCGGTGCAGCCATCATCGAAGCACGGGGCTTTTCGTCTGCCGCTTCGGCAGCGAATGCAGCCATTGAGCACATTCGTGACTGGGAACTTGGAACGCCGGACGGCAGCTGGACCACGATGGGCATTCCTGCCGACGGTTCGTATGGCATTGATGCCGACGTTGTCTACGGCTACCCGGTAGCATGCACCAACGGCGAGTACTCGATCGTGCAGGGCCTCGAGGTCAGCGACTTCTCGCGCTCACGCATGCAGGCAACTCTCGATGAACTGCTCGAAGAGCGTGGCGGCGTACAGCATCTGTGGTAATCCTCTGATTGTGCCGGACCTCGCCCCAGAGCGGGGTCCGGCGCAATCATATCGTTGAACGATCAATACATACGACGGCACTTGTGGGCATACTTGTGACGTGACCATTCGTGAGCATATAACTCAGCTCCAATACACCCGGGTTGTGTCCAACAAGAACCACATTTCCCGGCACAGCATCAAGCTCCTTTACGATCTCCAGAAGCGTTACCAGTTCCGCTTCATAGATGCGCTCATCGAAGCGAATCGCTTCCTCAGTTATTCCAAATTGCTGACCGATGATCTCTGCCGTGATCTGCGTCCGCCGCGCTGGCGACGCCACAATGCAGGCGATATGCGGATAATCAGACGAGATCCTCACAGCCGCAGAGCGGGCATCATCAGCCCCCTGCCAGGTAAGGGGCCTATCGAAGTCGCGAACATGTAGATGGGCCGATTCGGCCTTGGCATGCCGTACGATGATGAGTGTGTCCATGACGACGCGCTACTGTGTTCGTACGGTGTAGAACAGAAGGACTGTTACAACGGCTGCGCCAACGTAGATCAGCGGCTCGAGAACGTCATTCCATAGTGATGAAGGGGCGTCGGGCAGCGCCGCATGGGTACCTGTATGCTGGGCTGACTGCGATGCGAGTGCTTCAGATCTACCGAGCGTTGTCCGAACAGACTTGGGCTCCAGTGGCAGCCGACGCTGACGATACGTCGTTTCGAGCTTTACGACCACTTCGCGCTCCACACTGTCAGGATTCTGCGTAAGCTGATAGCGCGTGGAAACATCCATGATCACCACATCAAGGTCCGTCCGAGCTGCGGTTCCAAGTGCAACGGGCACGCCCCGTTCCTCCATACGTCGTGAGATGATCGATCTCACCCATGGGGCATCAGGATGATCGTGAACGAACACTTCCAAGGAAGAGCCTGCCGTGACACCAGCGCGCGTTACAACTGAGTCAACCAGATCACGCACGGCTGACTCGACCATATCGATGGTACGGCTCGATGTCTGCACGCTGTCGGTCTGTGCCACAAGGACGTTAGCGCTCAAGACGAGCAGTGCGATCAGCAACCGCATCACGATGCTGATCCGTGATGGTTGTGTCGAAGGGCCAGCACCATGTTCACAAGATCATCCTCGCGATTCGTCAGCGATGGTCTAATGCGAAGGGGCCTGCGGCGCCCCTTGATGTGGAGCCGGATCACCGATGTCATTGGCTGCACCCGCACACGACGATCCTTGCCGATAATAACCCGCTCGATGTCATCTGCCGTGAATGTGCGTTCTCGGAATCGATTGACGAATGTGATAAAGTCCGGTCCGACCGTGATGGCGCGATCGCTTATGATCTCGGCAACAAGTGCCGTTACCGCCAGCGCAACAAAGGCACCAAGGATCACAACAATCGGATCTCGCAGCATCACAACAACGAGTCCCTGCTGCAGCTGGCTCGCGTAGAGCGCTTTCACGATAACGTACACGATCAGTGTTACCGCATACACAGCGATCGACTGCCAGTAAAAGTCGAGCTGCACGCGGAACGTCTGCGGGGCAGACTTCTGACGTCCATTGGTACTCATACGGTTGCCCCCTTCCAGGAACATGTGCGGATGATCAGCTCGGCCGCATCATGCGCGGCATTGGGTCGACCCAATTCTTTCATCTGCTGCGACATCCGACCGCGCTGATCGTGATCGTTCATGAGCGTATTGATGGTGTTCAGCAACTCGTCACCCATGCGATCATTCTCCACCATGATTGCCGCTCCGTGGCGGGCAACAACCTGGGCGTTATGCTTCTGCTCGTTTGTGGATGCCGACGGCAGGGGTATCAGCACAGCCGGTTTAGCTACGATGCCAAGTTCGGCAATCGTTGTAGCACCACTTCGCGAAACCACAAGATCGGCCGCGGCGTAGGCAGCACCCATATCGTCAATAAACTCGACCACGAGAACGTTATCGGGTATCGGCTTCTGCACCACATGCCCCTTACCCGTCTGCCAGATCAACTGCCATCCGCTCGCACCGATGGCATCCAGGGAATTCTCAATCACGGTATTAAGTGCACGAGCACCCAGACTGCCGCCAAACACCAGCACGGTTTCACGATCAGGGTTGAGTCCCCACCAGATGCGCGCGTCGTGCGCCGTGGTCGACGCATCGATCTGCGTCCGCACGGGATTTCCCAGTACATGCAGCTTCGGCTGCACCGACGTTGGATAGAACGTGCGGCTGTCCTCAAACGCCAGGACCACGGCGGCGGCTTTATCAACAAGACGGGCATTACTCTTGCCCGGATTCAGGTTGGATTCTAACACAATCAGCGGTACACCTTCCAGAGCCGCCGCTACGCCCGCAGGGTAACTGATATACGCTCCGGTGCAGATGACGGCATGGGGCTTGTGACGTTTAATGGCGCGGCGCGCAACGAGGACCGAGCGTAGAATCTTCAGCGGAAGGGCAAGTGTTGAAAGGGAAAGCCCCTTAAAGCCTTCGATCGGCATCCCTTCATAGTCATACCCGAGTGACGGGATCAGTCTGGTTTCCATGCGGTCGCGACTGCCGAGAAACAATGGCTCGCACCTACCATTAGTCAGCTCCATGAGCTGCTCAACAACGGCAACAGCCGGAAAGATATGTCCACCGGTTCCGCCACATGCAACGACCACGCGCAACGCATCGCTCATCGATGGTACCTCAGCTATGCAACGAGTCGTGATTCATGGCCGGCAAAATAGGCCCTCTTCCGTAATTTCAGTCCACGTACGTTTAGACATGGGGGAAACAATGCGGCATTTCATAGCGGCTGTGATTTTGATCGGTGGCATCAGCACCCTGCATGCCCAGCAGACCAACGTCAAGCAATACATTCAGCAGGTAGCTGCCGGGTGGACGACTGATGCCAAGAAGGCACTGCCGGACCTGCTGATCGATGCGCCCGATGATCCGGCCGTTCTGTTTCTGCATGCGTCACTGATCGATGATCCAAAAAAGGCAAGCCCCCTGCTCGAACGTATCGTCGAAGCGTTTCCAAAGTCCGAATGGGCCGACGATGCAATGGCACGACTGGTGATCGTTGCGGCAACGAAGAACGATGCCGACAAGGCGCGCAAGACTTTTGCCACTATGCGCGACCAGTATTCGCAGAGCGACCTGCTTCCAGTAGTGTATGAAGTCATGCGCTCAACCGTCGGCGCTCCGGCACCAACGGAGAAGATCGTGCCCGCCCAGCCCGTAAAGAATGCCGAGCCCGTGCTGAAGAACGTCACGAAAAACTATACGCTTGCTGTTATGACAACGGCAGACAAATCAGAGGCCGACAAGTTTGCGGCAAAGCTGAAGAAGAAGGGGCTGAAGGCTACCGTAACTCCTACGGCCATTCGCGGACAGTCACGGTATTCCGTGCGTGTTGGTGAATACGAAACCGAAAGCGAAGCACTCAAGGAACTCGTACTCGTACGCACGGCCTGCGACTGCAAGCCGGTGGTGACGAAGAAGTAATCCCGGGCATTATCATGAGTCTGCGTCGGATATGCCCCCTGCTTGTGATCGTTATGATCATCGGCAGCATGCAGAGTTCTGCACAAAGTGCCGACGTGAACTCCGAGCGTGTATCGATTGATGCGCAGATGTTACGATCGCTCGATGGACGGGCGCCGCTCATGGAATCCACCGTGTTCCCGCAGAGCATGGTCGACCTTACTACGCTTGCGTCAGATACGCTTGATGCCTTCGCTCACTACGTCAGCGGCTATTACGGCGGTCTCCTTCTCGATTCTCCTCGCACAGCAGAGCTGCTCACGGGCCAGACGAGTAATGGTCGATGGAGGGGGCTTACCTTCTCTGATGACGTTGCTCGCTTCCAGGCCGACGCATCATTGATGATGCGACTGGGTTTTACCTCGAACGACCAGAACACCAAGCCATTCCTTCTGGCACGTCCAGCACTGCGCTTTATGGGCTCCATGGCATCGGGCTTCGGATACTTTCTCGATCTGTCCAACGGACGTCGGTTCATTGGTGGTGCACGACGCATTGCACGGACGGATCCCACGCTCGCACGGACCACGAAGTTCGTTGGAGAGGACAC
>JBJTEQ010000153.1:0-2896 GCA_046092945.1 Kapaibacterium sp. (SeqCode) | reverse complement strand
TGCAACAGGCTTGCTGGAGCGAATCATCGTACCAGAAAGGTCAGATTCCCATTCCTTATTCTTGAGCTCGTCGATCTTCGCCTTGATAAGGAAACACTCGCCCTTTTCCAGAGTGACCGTCTGGGAGAGCCCCTTCTTCACAGGTGATGTTTCGATACCACCCTCGGTATCAAATACCGGTGTATAGGTAACGCGCGTGTCGTCCTTGTCGGCAATCACCAGAATCTGGCTCGGGCGGTAGTTGTATCCGGCTGCCTGAGTTCCGTAGCGATCCTGATAAAAATTCATCGTGTAATAATTCTTGCCCCATCCTTCTACTGGAAGGTGGCGGGCCATTTCACCATTACCGTTCCACTGCTGAAGCGTCGACACCGAAATCGGCGTCTTTGCTTCAACGGCGATGCCGAAACCAGTCTTGGTTTCTGACTGAGTGTTCATGTATGCAACAGAAATTGGCACCTTGAGGACCTTGTTCGGCTCGAGTGTGTATTCCTTGTCCATACGCGGACCTTCATTGATCGCCGACGGAGTCATCACACGAACCTTCGTCTTCGTGCGAGAAGAGATCAGAAGCATCATTGGCTGTGCCAACGGCTGCTCGGATGGGCTAGCCCATACCTGTGGGAATGCCACCATGTAGCGACGGCCTTCGGAAAGAACCATCGTTCCGCGCTTTTCCGACGTCTTCGTGTCGTTCGCGGTGGCGTTGCCAATGCAGGTAAGTGCCATCAAAACGAGGGCCGCTACACGCATTGAAAAAGTGGATGCAAGTCTCATGGACTTCCTCCTTGGGTGGAAGAAATGGAATATTGTTGTCGAAGTCAGATGTATACCCGTGGGCATACGTCGAGAAAATAACCGAAAATTTCTTTCGTGCAATGTTGCTTGGGGACTTTTTTGAGGAATGTGGACAACATCCTCGATTCACGAAATCAGCGGGCAACGGTAGAAAGACTGCGAAACAGAATAAAGGTTACACGCTCAAGGGGGCTAAAAGTTCACATTTTGAGCGTTTTTCTCAGGTACTTATCCACCGGCACCTCCAGAGGCATACAGAGCAGGACGAGCAAGCCCCCTACCAACAGGTCGACAACATAGTGGTAACGCAAGTACACCGTCCCGAAGATCAGGCTACCGCCGATAATGAGAAACAGGTGTCGAAAACGGCTTTTGAAGCGGAATGCCAGAAGAATGTTTACGATTGTGAGCATGGTATGACCACTCGGCATACAGTCCCGGTTGACCACCGACGCCGGGTCTGCAACGCCCCTTACAACACCGCCCCCAACGTTGATGATACCCCGCAGCATGTCCGTAATCCAGACGCCAGGCAGCTCCTGGCCGGTCAATGCGAAGTCGTGAAGAGTAAACCGAGGGCCAATGGCCGGCAGGCAGAAGTACAGGAGGTACGAGATGAAGAACATGAATGTCATCATCCGCGCGAACTGCTCTACGCGTTCGAGATCCCCACGGAACCAGAGCTCAAGGGCGTGTCCAACAGGCAAGAGATAGAAGATGAAGTAGCAGAACTGCAGATACTCGGTCAGTAAAGGGTTGGCGTACCGAGATAGCCACACGGTAGGATCCCCACCGAACAAAGCCCTGTCTGCCGCAATCAGCCACGAATCGTAGTCATGTGGATGCACGACGGTAACATATAGGTGCGTCTGGTCATACAGCATGTAGATCACTGGGACCACATAAAACAGCCGAACGAATCGAATTGCCGGCGACTCAGTAAGCCTTGTCAGAACAATCGTGCTAGCAATGAGAGCGAGCACAAGAACGTTTGTCCAAACGGTAGTTGCGCCGCCATGAATGTTCTGATGCAGAACTACAGCCAGAACGGCATACAGTGCCAACATAAGTCCTGTGTACAGGTCGGCGGAGTTCCAATCCTGTGCAACGATCCTTCCGATCTCTCGAAAGCTAAGCTTGCCGTTCATTTGGACATTCCCTGAGAATCACTGCCGATAGAATATCTGGAATTGATCGATTGGTAGATCTGACCTAACATTTCGGGTGAACACTCCTCTGCCCGAGCCCGTGAAAGGTCCACGCCACAGTGGAGTGAGTCTTCGCGCAGGGGCGCCTTGTTTCGACCCGACCAGTCAGCGAGTGCATTGGTCATCACCTTCCTCCGCTGTGAAAACGCTGACCGCACGAAGTCCATAAACTCCCTCTGAGGCAACCCATCAGCTGTACCATCCAACAGATCGAACCTCACAACCGAGGACGTCACTGACGGCCGCGGAAAAAAGGAACCCGGCTGCACATGAAACATCAGTTTTGCCGAACCATATAGCCAGCTGGCTACCGAAAGAATCCCGTAGTCTTTCGAACCGACATTTGCCACGCATCGGCGAGCTACCTCACGCTGCATCATGAATACTGCACGCGATGCGCCATGACGCTGGTCGAACATCCAAAAAAGCAAGGGGCTGGTGATAGCGTAGGGAATGTTCCCAATGATACATCGATGTTCCCGGGATTCGCCTGAAAAGATCTCTGCGACTTGTGCCGTGAGAGCATCCCCCTGGACGATACGCACTCGACCTGATCGAACCCATGACTGTTCACGCAGAAACTCCACGGCACGCGTATCAACCTCGATCGCGGCTATCTGCTTCACAGGCGAAGTCACAAGATGCGTCGTTAACGCCCCCTTGCCCGGACCGATCTCGACGACGGAATCCTGTGCGGTCAGCTGCAAAGCACCAACGATGTTCCGAGCTATTCCAACGTCAGTCAAGAAGTTCTGACTGTACCGCCGTTTGGGCGCAAATGAACTCACTCGCCCGCCTGCTGAATCGATTGTATTGCCTCGCGCACCCGGCTCCATGTGTCTTCCAGCGTCTCAGTTGCCACCTTGACATTTGCCACAACGGGCATGAAA
>JBJTEQ010000152.1:0-4130 GCA_046092945.1 Kapaibacterium sp. (SeqCode) | reverse complement strand
ATACATTGTTCTGCATGGATCGAGGACTGACACGCTCATATCCGACTCCACTGTAGTGGAAATGACGACCAACGGGAATTCTGCCTCAGGGGGCTTCCAGGTGCGTCGCTCTGGGTCGTACACGATACGGCTTGTTGACCGCGATGGTACCACAAATCTCGACCCTCTGCGAGCTGGGATTGTTGCTCTCACTGACTCGTACCCGATGATCTCGCTCACATCGCCCCGGGAGAACGTCGAGCTGCGTCAGGTTGCGGTACTTCCGATTGATGTTTCCGTGAGCGATGATTTCGGATTCTCGTCGCTCAAGCTCTATTTCCGACTCACCGCTTCCCGCTATGCACTTCCGGAGAAGAACTTCCGATCCGTGGCCGTGCCGCTCAATGCGGGATTTACATCTCAGGACGTTCGCTACGTGTGGGATCTGGCGAAAGTTGACATGACGCCTGAAGACACCTACGAATTCTATCTCGAAGTCGCCGACAATGACGTTGTTGGCGGTCCAAAGACGGCCAAGACAACAACGATCTCCGTGCGGATGCCATCGCTTGATGAAGTGTTTGCTGAGACGGATCGGCAACAAGGGGACATCCGCAAAGAGATGAAGAACCTTGCTAAAGAGGCGGAGGACATCAAGAAGGAAGCCGAGCAACTGCAGCGCGAGCTGCAGAAGCAGCAGTCAAAGCAGCAGATGGAAGCTTCCTGGGCAGACAAGAAAAAAGCTGAAGACCTCGTCAAGCGTCAACAGGAACTTGAACAGAAGATGGAAAAGATGGCCAACAAGGTGCAGGAAATGACCGAAAAGCTGCGCGATAGCAAGGCCATCTCAGAAGAGACACTCAAGAAGTACCAGGAGCTGCAGAAGCTCATGCGAGAGGTAAAGAATCCGGACCTTGCTCGGATGCAGGAACAGATGCGCAAGAGCATGGAGGAGATCTCCCCCGAAGAACTTCAGCGAATGATGAAGGACTTCAAATTCAACGAAGAGGAATTCCGAAAGAATCTCGACCGCCAGCTCTCGCTGCTCAAGCGTATGCAGGCTGAGCAGAAGACTGACGAACTCGCCAAGAGAGCAGAAGAGCTGGCTCGAACGCTGGAGGACCTGCTACACCCCACCTAGCTGGCTAATCCGAACAACACGGCCGAGAACCAGCAGCTGGCTGAAGCGCACAAGCGACTCCAGGAGGAACTCGATAAACTCGCACAGGAGTCAAAGGAACTTGAGCAGCTGATGAAAGATATAGGGCAGGACATGCCGCAGGAGAAGATGCAGCAGGCCCAAAAGGACTTGAACTCTTCCGAGACCAAAGAACAGCTGGATAAGGCCGAGCAGCAGATGCGCGACGGTCAGAACGATCAGGCTTCGGAGCAGCAGTCACAGGCCTCCAAGAGTCAGCAGCGCTTTGCGCAACAGAAGAAGAACCTGAACCGCGAAATGCGTCGTAACAGCCAGCGCGAGGCAATGCGTCAGATGCAGAAAAACACCGAAGACCTTCTCCAGCTCTCGAAACAGCAGGAGGCACTTCGTGAGCAGATGAAAGGGCTTGACCCGAATTCCATGCAGATGTCACAGCTGGCCCAGCAGCAGCAGCGACTTCAGGAATCTATGCAGAACATTGCCAACAATATGATGCAGCTCGGTCAGAAGTCTACCTCTGTAACACCGGAGATGGCCCAAGACATGGGCGACGCGTTGCAATCAATGCGCGACGCCATGAAGGCCATGGCTGATCGCAACGGTATGCAGGCCATGCAGTCTCAGTCGGCCGCTATGCAGGCAATGAATGGTGCAGCTGGCAAGATGGGCAGCGCCATGGCACAGATGATGCAGGGAGAAGGGTCTGGTCAGGGAGGCAGCGGACAAACACCGGGACAGGGAGAGGGGCGCGGTATGAGCCCCTTTCAACGACTTCAGCAACTTGCCGACCAGCAGCAGTCGATCAACAACGGTATGAATCGTGTTGGTCAAAGCGGACAGATGTCAGAGCAGCAGCGCGCAGAAATGGGACGTCTTGCAGGCCAGCAAGGTAAGGCATTAAAGGCTCTTCAGGAGATCGAAGAACAGAAGAAGAACGCCTGCGGACAGAAGCAGCCACTCGGCGATCTGAATCGTATTGCCAAGGATATGGAAGAGGTTATGTCGGACATGCAGACCGGCAACATTACCTCGGAGACACGGCTGCGTCAGGAGCGGATACTGTCGCGTCTGCTCGATGCGTCACGTTCGATGAATGAGCGTGATTATGAAAAGAATCGTGAGTCCTTCTCCGGCAAAGATGTCGACAAGCGCTCTCCAGCAGAACTGGAGATACAACGTCAGCAGATGATGTCCCGGTCAAACATGGAGCAGCTGCGCCAGGGATACACTGCTGACTACGAGAATATTATTCGACAGTACTTCGAGGCACTGCAGCGTCAGCGGTTGACGCAGAGGAAAAACCCATGACGCGTATCGTGATTCTGAGCTTTCTGCAATCAGCCCTGAGCGTTGGCGGTATCGGAGTGCTTCACTCTGTTCTTGACGGGAAGCAGCAGCCGATCTTCGACACACTCCTGTCCCTGGCGAGCTTTCGTGGCATCGCAGGTTCTGGACTGCTTCTACTGGGCTTTGTTGTGATGTCGCACATGCTCACTCTGACAAAAGCCTCGGTTTTCATTCCGCTGAATACCGCAACGACGTTTATCCTGACAATAGCCGTTGGGCTGATCTCTCAGTCCGAACGGCCGTCAGTGACACTTATCATCGGCATGACGCTTGTACTGTCTGGTATCGCTGTAATTGCAACGCAGAGAGGGTAATCCCTCTCGACTCAGTAGTTGTCGATCTGCGCACGCTGCAGGTGACCAGAGTAATCAACGTAGACCGTCTTCCACTCGGTGAAGATGTCAAACACCGTCCATCCCCCTTCACGGTGACCATTGCCGGTGCCCTTGATACCACCAAATGGCATGTGCGCCTCGGCACCGATCGTGGGTGCATTGATGTAGGTGATACCTGCTTCGATATCACGAATAGCAGCAAATGCACGATTGACGTCTCGAGTGTAGATACTCGAT
Organism: Kapaibacterium sp. (SeqCode); assembly: GCA_046092945.1. Lineage (GTDB taxonomy): Bacteria > Bacteroidota > Ignavibacteria > Kapaibacteriales > Kapaibacteriaceae > UBA10438. The sequence continues at coordinate 1,073 of JBJTEQ010000152.1, read as the reverse complement.
GAGAGTCCGTACTGACAGTCGTTGGCCATTGCAATGGCCTCATCGAAGGAGCGGGCCTTGGCAATGCTCAGTACGGGTCCGAAGATCTCTTCCTGAAAGATGCGATGATGGGGCTGAACAGTTGTAAATATCGTTGGCTTCACAAAGTATCCGTTGGCCTTGCCGCCATCTACATCGCGCTCGCCACCGGCAACGCATGTTGCTTCGCTTTTACCGATCTCAATGTAGGAGAGGATCTTGTCGAGCTGGCGCTTGTTGATCACCGGACCAACTTCAGTACCGCTTTTGCGCCCGTCACCGAGCACAAGCTTGGATGCAGCTGTAACCAGACGATCTACAAAGGCATCGTGAATTGCCTCATGCAGGATCAGTCTGCTCGTGGCCGTACAGCGTTGTCCAGTTGTGCCGAACGCGCCCCAGAGTACACCGTTCAGGGCCAGATCCACGTCCCCATCTTCCATGACTAACTGGGCATTCTTGCCACCCATTTCAAGGGAGACCTTCTTGTTCAGCTCACCACACCGACCGGCAATTGCTTTGCCGGTTGTCGTTGATCCCGTGAACCCAACGACGCGAACATCCGGATGCTCGACAAGGGCCTGACCAGCCTCAGCATCTCCATGGACAACGTTGAAGACACCTTCCGGCAAACCTGCTTCGAGAAGGATCTCGGCGAAGATATTCGCACTGTGAGGGGAGTCGTCGCTTGGCTTGAACACTACAGTATTACCCGCGGCAAGAGCCGGCAGGATCTTCCATGACGGCACAGCAATCGGGAAATTCCACGCCGTGATAATGCCACATACACCGATCGGCATCCGGAAGGACATGTTCATCTTGTTTGACATTTCCGAAGGGGCTGTGTAACCAAAAAGGCGACGCGTTTCAGTAGCGGCATAGTATGCCGTGTCGATCGCTTCCTGAATGTCGCCCTTTGTTTCTGTGACCGTCTTACCCATTTCTCGGGTCATGATCTCGGCGAGTTCGTCCTTGCGACGGGTGAAAATGTCGCCGGCCCGACGCAGAATATCCCCACGCTTTGGAGCCGGAACGAGGCGCCATGCTGCAAAGGC
>JBJTEQ010000151.1:0-3086 GCA_046092945.1 Kapaibacterium sp. (SeqCode) | reverse complement strand
ATGACCTCGGCTTGGGCCTGGGCCATCGACATGAACGAACCGACGGCGCGGCTGATCCCGGCCGTGATCTGGCCGAAGAGCTGGGCCCCCTGGATCGCCTGCTGTGCCCTCGTGAACGCGTCGTTCATCGCCTCGACGTTTTGGCCTTGCTCGTTGGTGAGCGTGAGCCCGAAGGCTTCGGCCTCACGGCGGGCTTCGGCGATCCCTTCGGCCCCCTGGGCGAACATCGGGAGCATAGCGGCCCCGGCCCGGCCAAAGATCGCCACGGCGGCCGCGGCCCGCTCGGCCTCGGTCGGCATGGCGGCGATCGACGCCGCGATCGCGTCGAACCGCTCGGCGGCGCTCATGCCCTGGAGCTGCTCCATCGACAGCCCCAGCCGGTCGAACACGGCCCGGGCCTGCTTTGAGCCGTTGGAGGCCTTCACAAACGCGATGTCGGCCTTCGTGGCCGCGGCGGCCACCTGGTCCATCGACACGCCGGACAGTTCGGCCGCGAGCCCCAGGCCGGCGAGCTCGCCATAGGTGAACCCGAGCCGGGCGGCGAGTTTCGAGTTGCCGTCAATGACCTCGGCTTGGGCCTGGGCCATCGACATGAACGAACCGACGGCGCGGCTGATCCCGGCCGTGATCTGGCCGAAGAGCTGGGCCCCCTGGATCGCCGTGAGCATATTCAGGCCAGACCGGAGGCCGCGAACGTCGCCCTCCAATTTTTTCATCGCCTGGCCGGCACGGTTCACGCCGGACGTTAGCCCGCTCGTCGAGGCCGTGAAGATCGCCGATACCTTGCCGATCGCGGTCGCCATTTACTCGCCCTGCCTTTGGAAGCCTGGGATTTTTTGCAGTTCTCGGAGGATCTCGTCGTCGGTCTGCGGTACTGATCGGTAAGTCGGGAGGAACTTTGATTCGGCCTCGTCGTCGATCTTCGCGCCCATCACGGCCGCGAACCATGTCGCGAGCCGCGCGGTGCGCTGCCAGTCAGTCCCGAACGGCTCGAGCAGGTAGTAGGCACACCACCGCCGGAACTGATCGAGCGTGAGTCTGGCCGCGAGGGCTTCGACATCGTGCTCCCCGAGTTCGAGGGCGAGACGGTGGAGGAACACAACCGCCGGCTCGCCCTTTAGTTTTTTGCGGTCTCCTGGATGGCCTGGTCGTCGTTCGAGAGAACCGTCTCCCAGCACTTCGTATAGAGGTCCATGACCTGACGCGGGCTCGCCTCGAGCAGGGCCGCGGCTTCGGCGTCGGTGAGTTTCCGACGGCCAGACGAATCGGCGACACAGACCGCGATGGTTTTCGCGATCAGGTCTGCCGGTGGATCGAGTTTCTCGACGCCGCACTTCCTGTGAGCGATCGTGATCTCGTGCCACTCCTTGAACGTGGGCGTCCGAAGCCGCACGGGCTTGGACGCCCCGGCCGGCGTGATCTCAATCGTGGCCGGCTGTACGGTGCCAAAAATGTCTTCTGCTGTGGTTGGCATTACGAGAAGAATCCTGTGAACTGGAAGGTCGCTGATCCGCGGAGTTTTTCTCCGACGGCGGCCTCGACCTCCAAGTCTGCGAGGTAGGCCAGGCCAACCAATGCCCCGCCGCTCGGCAGGGCGAACGCGAGCTGGCCTACGCGGCCGATGTCGGCCCGCGAAAAGATCGTCTGGCCGATAAACTGGATATTTACGGCCCCGGGATCGACCGCCGTCGGGTTAATCTGATTGAGGACTCGGGTATTCGCCCCGGCCCCGATGATCTTCGAAAAGATCGACGTGCAGTCGAACTTCCCGGACACGCTCTGGGCGGCCTTAACGTTTGTCAGGCTCCCCAGCGGCACGCCCGCGAAACTGACGGTCGCTCCCTGGCTGCTGGCGAAGGGCATCGGCACACCTCGCCAGGCTTAGCCCTTGATGACAAAGGTCGCGGTGCCCTTGATCTTCTCGCCGACGGCCGCCTCGAGCTCGAACTCGGTGCATCGGGCCTGGTCGTTGAGACCGAACTTTCCACAAAGGAGCGTCTGCTCGGTCGTGGTGTTGGGCTCGTTGTCGCCGAGATAGGAGAGCGAGATTTCCGTCGAGAGACCAGCCGGGCCGTAGTCGTAGAGTGCAGGAGCCTCGTAGACCTTATTGTCACCGTCATCCAGGGACAGCGTCGAAACGTCCACGTCTTGCTCGTAGTCCTTGCCCTTCCGCTTGACCTTGATATTCGTCGCGGAGAACTCGACGCCGCCGAAGGAGAAGGTCGTTCCCTGTGAGCTTGCGACTGGCATTGTTACTCTTCCCAGGTGATCGAGTAAGTGTGTTCAACGACGTATGTCGGCATGTCGCGACCGTCGAGAAACTCGGGGTCGCCGTCCACCTCGTCGGTCAGGTGAACAGAGAGAATTGTCGAGCCGTTGGCCGACCCGCTGAAGTTGTTCACGGCCTCACGGATCGCGTCGGCCGTGGTCTTGGCGGCGAGGTAGCCATCGACGTAGATCGTTACTTGGAAGGTGCCGATCGGGGCGTCGTCCGTGCCGTCGAGCTGCTGCTCGCGAGTGGTGGCCGTCCGGCCGTAGATCACAAACGGCGGGGCCTTCCCCTCCGGGGCGGCCATGGGATAGGCCGGGCAGTCGGAGACGGTCTCGATCGCGGCGGAGAGCCAGGCCTCGGGCGATGCCATTACGCTCTCCCCTTGTTCTTGCCGGACGCAACCTCCGACGCTGCCTTTTCAAGCGCACTTGCCATCTCGGAAGCAAGCCTATTTGCCGAAGGGCCGCCAATTTGGCCGACAGTCATAGCGACCATGTAGTGAGGCTTGACGCCCCTGCTTGTGCCATTCTCTAACCAAATGGCTTTCCGGCTCTGGCTCACAGACTCGCCGTAGCCGAGTTGGTTTGTCGTGACGTTTTTGTATCCAAGCACCCCATAGACAACGCCATACCCTTGCTTTTGGACGTACTTAGACTTCACCGCAACGGCTCGCCGCAGCGAGCCTCCGGCGACCCGGAAAGCGGTTCCGTCGCGACGGACCCTGATGTACGACTTCGCTCGCGGCGTGTTTCTCTTTAGAGCCGGAATTGAGTCCTTCATGGTCCGTTTCATGGCGGCCTGAAGGTGCTTTTTT
>JBJTEQ010000150.1:0-4044 GCA_046092945.1 Kapaibacterium sp. (SeqCode) | reverse complement strand
AGAATCCAACTGCGTCGTAGGATATCATCAGACGGCCCATAACGGAAAGAGAGGTTGACAGGGGGCGATTCATCCACCCCCCAAACTGAAATCCCGCACCTGAGCCACCGGTGAACGTTGGACAGCACGAGGGGAAGTCTCCCAGCTGCCGAAACTCAGCAGAGGGAATATTCAACGTAGCTCCGCCAATGATGCCGATGTCCTGGGCAGATATGATGACGGCGCACAATGAGCACATCATCAGCAGAATAGCGGTAATGAAGGGCGATTGCCCGGGAATGCGAAGGTTCATGGCCTGGGGTGACTCCAATATATCCCTTCTATGAGCAACCACACGACCAATTCGTGACGCGTATCTACGGTGAAACTTGCGCCGAGGGGCAGAGGTCGGAAATGACGCAGTCCGGGCATCGGGGACGTCGGGCAACACAGGTGCGTCTGCCATGATTGATGATAAGTCGATCAAACTCGTTCCATCTCGATGAGACCAGGATCTCCATGAGAGCAAACTCGATCTTCACGGCGTCCTGCGTGGAAACAAAAGCGAGAAGATTCGAAATCCTCGTCACATGGGTGTCGACGGTTAACCCCGGAATATCAAAGCAGTTACTCAGCACGCAATTGGCTGTTTTCCGACCTACGCCAGGTAGGGTCACCAGTTCTTCCAATGTCTCAGGGACCTGTCCGCCAAAGCGCTCCTGAAGCAGTCGGCAGCATTCTTTGATGTTGCGTGCCTTGTTCTTGTAAAACCCAGTAGAACGGACGTCCTCCTCAAGCTGCTCAATTGGTGCCAGGGCATAGTCTTCCGCCGTTCTGTACCGTGCAAAGAGAGGCGGCGTCACCATATTCACTCGTTCATCGGTGCACTGGGCAGACAGGATCGTCGCAACAAGTAGCTCTAGAGGGTTGATGAAATCAAGACCAACCTTCGCATCCGGATAGGCAACTGCCAGTCGATCGAGGATCTCATTAAGGCGCTTGGTCTTTGCGACCTTACTCTCACGTCGTGCCATACGTCCTCGTCAGTGCGTCAGGTAAAACAAGATAGTAGCGGTACGACGGATGATCAGTTCGGGCGATCATCACGCCCAAACTCGCTACACGCTCAAAGAAGTCGGCGTCATCACCATACTTCAGTTCGGAACACAGTCCAACCCTCGAGAAGAGGTCCCGCCTCACTACGAATGTCCCTCCACTGACGCATTCGTCGAGATGGATCCACTGCTCCGGATCAAACCGATCACGCACCATGGCATCGCCGATAATCTCCACGCCTCCATGCAGCAGCATTACATCCGTGTTCGAGAGCAGCATTTCACGTCTGCTGGAAAGATGATCAGCATGGTACTCGTCGTCACTATCAAGGAACGTGACGAAGAGCCCCTTGGCATGACCAATACCGGTATTGCGGGATTTGGCTACTCCTGCATGGTCATTTCGGAAATACCGAAATCGCTCATCGCCGTCAATGTATTTTTGCACGGCCGATTCAGTGTCGTCTGTTGATCCATCATCAATGATGATCGCTTCCCAGTCATGCTCCTGCTGAAGCACGAGAGATTCGAGTGCTCGATGAATGAGATGAGCACGCTGGTAGGTGCAGATGATAACACTGAAGAATGGTACTGTCATGCGTCACGAAACTACGACCTCATCACTACGAACCAGATGTCTTCCCCATGTCGATGACTCCACTTGACTTCTGGACAACGTGTTCTGCGAACGATATCATCATCGATAAAGCACAGGTCGATGCGCTGCAGCGGTATCATGATGAACTGATCTACTGGAACGCCAAGGTCAACATGATCTCCCGCAAGGACGAGCAGAACGTCTGGGATCGTCATATCCTGCATTCGCTGACTATCCTCAAGTACGTGTCGATCAAGCAGAAGGCACGCGTACTTGATGTCGGCACCGGAGGGGGCTTGCCAGGCATCCCGATAAAGATCGCACGACCCGATCTGAAGATGCTGTTGGTAGACTCAATCCGGAAAAAGGCAACTATGACGGCGATGTTTGCCCAGCACACCATGCTGAAGGATATCGACGTGAGGGCTGCACGTGCCGAAGACCTTGCGGCTGAGTCCCACTATAAGGGCTCGTTCGACGTTGTTATCTCGCGAGCAGTTGCCCGCACAGCCACGTTGCTTGACTGGGTTCGCCCCCTGATCAAACCATCTGCTGTGTGTGCCTTCCTCAAAGGGGGAGACCTTGACGAGGAGATCACCGAGGCACGTGCTCTGCACAAAGGTGTGCGCATTGAGGTTATCCCATTGGAGATCTTCGGTGTTCCATCGTTTACTCAGGACGAAAAGAAGGTTGTGGTGTGTCGTTTCTCCTAAGCGTTCTCTCATTCATCGTCGTTGTGTCAGCAACCTCGGCACAGACTGCCCCTGGGTCTGGTTCAGCGGTGAAGATCGCTCGCGTGAAGTATTCGGGAGGAGGAGACTGGTATAACGACCCGAGCGCTGAGATCAATCTGCTGAAATATGTTCGGGCGCATACTTCGATTGCTGTTGAACCGGTGTATGAGTATGTGGATCTTGGAACAGACAACCTATTTCTCTACCCGATTCTCTTTATGACGGGTCATGGAACAGTAAGTCTTACAGACGCTGAATTGCGAAATCTTCGAGCATACCTTACCAACGGCGGCTTCCTCTACATCGACGACGACTACGGAATGGATGAGTCCGTTCGGCGAGAGTTAAAGCGAGTGTTTCCTGATCAGTCGCTGCGGGAACTCCCGTTTTCGCACCCGATCTATCATTCACAGTTTGACTTTCCCAAGGGGCTCCCCAAGGTCCACGAGCATGACAACAAGGCACCGGAAGGATTGGCACTGTTTCATGATGGCAAAGTCTGCGTGTTTTATACTTACGAAACCAATCCCAGCGATGGCTGGGCAGATCCGGAAGTTCATAATGATCCGCCGGAGCGTCGGGAAGCGGCGTTGAAGCTGGGAACAAATATTATCGTTTATGCACTTTCTCGATGAGTACTCGACCAATGATCTCCGGTAGAGAGCACATCACACGGCGACTATCGTCGGTCATCCGCCGCGAACAGGGGTATCGCACGCTGCGTGGGTTTGCCACATCATTTGCAGCGGCCTGTGGACTTGCGTTGGTAGTGTCGCTCCTCGAAGCATGGTTGCAGTTAGGGGTACCTCTACGAACACTCATTTGGTGGGGCTCGGTGCTCAGCGTTGGTGTCATTTTCGGTGTGACCACCTTACCGTCTCTTCTGCGATTCGTGGGTCTACTTCCCGTCGAGAATGCCGAACAGGCTGCCCTGCGCGTCGGTGAGGTCTATTCAGAAATCAGCGATGCCTTGAGTAACGCACTCCAGCTCACCAGAGAGAATGAAACACCGGGCGACCTCGCGGAGGCAGCTTTTGCGACGGTGGCGTCAGTCAGCAGCGACAGGGATTTCTCTGCTATCATCGATCGACAACCTACACGGAAAGCGTTTCTCTGGGCCTTTATTCTCGCCGCCATTTTTACGATCGCACTCAACGTCTGGCCCGGTCTGGTTGGAGCTGCTTGGGAGCGAGTTTGTAACTATTCCACGTCGTACGTGCCACCAGCCCCTTTCAGACTTACTGTCGAGGGGATGCAGGACACCGTAATGCGCGGTTCTTCATCATCTGTGCTTATCACTGCACATGGCACTCCTCCTGAGTCCATCACGCTGAACGTTCGTGAAAAGGGGGCAAGTCAGTTCACGCAGCACACGCTCCGGCGCGATTCGGCGAACGTGTATTCTTTCATGCTTGCGGGCCTTACGCAGTCCGTTGAGTTCTTTGCCGAGAGTCCTTGGCTGGACACAAAGGTGATCAGCGACACGGACGCGATCTCCGTCATCGACCGCCCACTTATCCGGGCACTGAGCGGATCGGTCACGCCGCCATCATATGCACGCCTTGCGGCCTCGCGACTTGATGCCACTCATGCAGACGTGACCACTATCGCCGGATCATCTGTCCGGCTTCTTATTGAGAGTAACAAAGAACTCAAACGAGCCTACATTGTTCTGCAT
>JBJTEQ010000149.1:0-2860 GCA_046092945.1 Kapaibacterium sp. (SeqCode) | reverse complement strand
GAGGCAGAGAGTGCTCTCGGATTGCCCACCATAATGAACTGCTGCTTTGCCCGCGTGATCGCCACGTTCAGTTTGCGGTCCACCATTGCTCCATTGATCTCCACTTCCGACCGGATCGATTCGAGTTCTTGCGGGGAGCTCACGGCCGTGCCGTAGAGGATCACATCGCGCTCGCTTCCCTGGAAGCGCTCCCCGGTGTCCACCGAAACGCTCTGACGCAGCGGTTCTTCGAGAAGCTCATCAAGCATGTGAGTAACCAACGTGTTCTGTGCCCGAAACGGCGTGATGATGCCGATGGCAGGGGGCTTCCCCACTCCAGGTTGACGCAGGATCGAGGCGGCGATGTCGCACAGGATGGTTGCTTCGGTCCGTTGCTGCTCGGCATCGTCCACGGGAATGAATCCAACGCGGCAATCGATCACCGATGACCATGGCAGGGGAGCAGTGCTTTTCTGCGACTCCCACAGGCACTCCAGACGTCCGCCGTAGAAGGCCTGCGATGGAAAGCGCATCACGTCCTGGTGCATGCGGCCCTGCTGGGTCAGCATGGCAACCGAGTCCGTATCACCTCGTTTGTGGGCACACCGTACCAGCCGTTCAAAGGCGGATGTTCCGAGGTTGGTCATGCAGATGGACTCCAGCCCTTCAAACCGCACATCCAGATTGGCCGCCGGCTGGGAGATCACCGCCGGCAGCTGACAATGGTCGCCGATCAGGATCGAGCGTCGGCACTGGGCCATAATGCCCACCAACTGCGGCTCGATGATCTGCGATGCCTCGTCGACGACGACCGTGGAGAATTCTCCGAAGCCCCAGAGCTCGCTGCTCGAGCCCACCGATGCCAGCGTGGAGACGATAACCCGAGCGGTGCTGACCATTGTGCTGAGGTCTTCCGGATGGACCTCCCGCGCAAGGCGCGGTATCGAGTGCTCGCCGGTAGCCCCTTCCAAGCTTCCGTTACGCAGAAACTTCACCGAATGGGCCTTGAGAACATCACAGATCTCGTCGGCCGCTCTGTTGGTGAAGGCTACGGCGAGGATGCGTTCACGGGGCTCGCGGAGCAGCTCCTGGATGATCGCGCGCAGGACGGCCGAGGTTTTACCCGACCCCGGTGGACCCTGGATCAGGAAGAGGTCGCGGGCAGCAACGGCGCGCTCGACAACTGAGCGCTGAACATCGCTCAGTGAAGGCGCCAGTGCGCTGGACCTCGGTCCATGCGTCGGCTTTTTGAGCCCCAGGATCATTGCCCGGCGCTCGGCGGGGGCATCAAGAAGGTTGCGGATCGATGTTGACATTGCCCGGACGCTCTGGTCCATGACGTCCTGCTCAATCATCCAGCCCGACGTCTGGCGCACATCGATGTCGGCGAACTTGTTGCGCAGTGATATGGTGATCTCGTTGGCATCGATCGAGCGGACGCTACCCTTGTAGAGGACCATGCTGCTGAGAGACGTCTCGTCTTCGGTTTCCACCACGCGCCGCAGCACCACCATATCACCCTGACGAATCGCCGTGGGCATTCTCTGAGTGGGGCGATGGAAACACAGGTGCATTGACTCAAGCGCCGAACGTCCAAGGTCGATAGTTAGATCGCACAGCACCGACGGGGCGTCCCGGCGCTGCTCAGGGGTCAGGCGCCACAGGTCTGCCGCGCAGCGCGCCGAGCCCCCTCCGATGCGCGTGGCCAGAAGCTCGTTGGCCGACATCCGCATCCACTCGCTGACGGCCTGACGCTCAATCACCGACAGACGCTTGAGCACGTCGGCCAGGTCGGCGGCATCCCGCACGTCGTAGCTGGAGAGTCCAACGGAACTTCCCGGGCTCTTCTGGGCCACCTTCAGCACGTGCATGTTCCCGTCAGCCAGCGTCAGCTCGGTTAGCACGATCGCATTCCGTGCATCGACGATTGAGCGGGCATAGGCATCGATATCGTCAACCGACCTGAGTGGGTCTCGTTCATCCTGCACATACCATAGGTGTGAGGTGATCGTATCGACGCTTTCCCGGGCTGAGCGCAGCAGCATGGCATAGCTTGCTGCCTGGGCGGCGTGGTCGGGTCGTTCCATGGAAGGGGGCTTGCCAGCCTTCAACTCGATCACTTCTACGTCGTTTCCTCGGCGCACCACAACATCGGCCCTGCCCTGAAGTCCCAGTACCGGGGAGATAAGGAACGGCTCCAGGATCACACTCGCCCCTTCCCAGGTGGCCATCATTGCGCGCAGACGCGGCAGGAGCTCCTCGACGAGGCTCTCGATGCCCTTGTACTGCTGTCCGACATGAGCCAGTTGGGCAATGGCCAGGGGGCGAGAGCGCATGGCTGCGCTGACGATCTGCCGGTTGGTAGCCGTGGGAAGGCGAACCAGTTCGTCGAGGGCCGCATTGATGATACTGCCCTTTACCAGATGCTCCGTAACGGGCTGCATCGGCCGAAGTCTGCGAAGGCCGAGCTTTCGGACACTGATTCCGTTCTCATTGAGCAGTCCGGCAGCCTCGGTAACGTCGAGGGTAATCTCCGGCTCGAGCACGAGAAGGGGCGCAACATGCTTATCCACACTGTGGAAAACGAGTGCAACACTGCGACCTTGCAAGGTTGTCGCGGCATCTTGCCACGTGACAACCATCGGCGGATTGTCGGGAAGAGGGATCGTTAGCTTGTGGCCAGAAGTTGTTGTTTCTACAACGACTTGTCCAGATTGCGTAACGTCCCTGATGATGCCTCGATGGGGCTGCGAGACATCCCAGAGCGGTATCGTCGATGGGATGTGGATAACTTTGCCGACTTACGAGGTTGCTCGAATATCCTTGATGCGGATCTGCGGACTGCTGGTTCCATGGAACGACCCGACCACGCCGCCCAGGC
>JBJTEQ010000148.1:0-2500 GCA_046092945.1 Kapaibacterium sp. (SeqCode) | reverse complement strand
CTGCAGAACACCTCGTTAAATCCCAATGACCGGGTCCGTCAGAATGCCCGCAGTAATGTGTCGTATCAGCGGACGTTCTACAACGGAATGACCTTCAATGCTGGCTATACCCGGGACCAGAATCTTATCAATGGATCGACGACGCAGAGCCCCAGTGTCAACTTCAGCATCCCCCAGCCGCAGCCGTTCAAGTCAGTGGTCAGCCCCGACTCGTGGCTCTCTGAGATTCAGTTTTCGTATCGTGCCACAGGACGCTACACCGCCAGCTCTCAACGGTCCGCAGATACCGGTGCATTCACCGTGAACGAGTCTTCGCTCATCGAGCATCGTCCGTCGCTAACATTGACGCCAAAGCTTGGCAATCTGATTGTAGCTCCGTCTCTGACCTTTTCCGAAAACTGGTACTTCCAGCGTTTTACCCAAAGCGTGAACCCGGCTGATAGTACCGTGCAGACATCTCGTGAATCGGGTTTTTTCCGTGAATACACCTATGGGATGGGAGTGAATGTCTCAACCTTTTTATATGGTTTGGCCTATCCCAAGGTACTCGGCATCCAGGCCATAAGGCATACGCTCCAGCCGAATATCGGGCTGACCTACGTCCCAGATCAGTCGGATACAACCCTGGGATTTTTCGGGCAGTACACGAGCCCCATTACGGGTCAGACAGTCGCCTATCAGCGATTTGGCTCTGCCGGCGGACTTGCCTCGCGTCAGACACAGATGCTGCTCACAGGGTCGTTTCTCAACCGAGTATCGATCAAGACGATGGATGGAGATACGGTCGGCAAGCCGTTGGAACTATTCACGCTTACGCTGAACACCTCGTACAATCTGGCTGCCGATTCACTGCGGATGTCGCCTGTGTTTTTCAACTTCCGCACGCCGATGCTGGATGCGCTGGAGTTTAATCTCAGCGGCACTCTCAACCCGTATGATCAGGTGCAGTCCCCGGATCCCGCCACCGGACGTACGACCTGGCGTGAGGTCAATACGACTGTGCTTGGTGCCGGTAAGGGGCTTGCACGGCTGACCAGTCTGAATCTTCAGGTCGGATCACGATTTAGCTCGTCGGGCGCTGCGCCAACGCGGAGCGATCGACGCAACAATGACACTTCAGTCGCCACGCGTGACCTTCGGTCGCGTTTTGACAGCCGACTGAATACCGAGCAGACAATGTCGGATGTGTTCGGTGACCAGAGTCCAGGCTGGTCGCCCCTTGACATGCCGTGGGAGGTATCTGGACAGATCATTTACAGTCTGTCGGAACCGAATCCGGATGTTGCATCGCAATCACTCAATGCCGTCATCCGAGGTTCGCTTGCGCTTACGCCAACAACCCGGATTGGTGTGTCCGGTACCGTTGACCTGCTTACGGGTACGGTGCTCAATCCCATCATTGACCTCTCCAAACAGATCCATTGCTGGTATCTCACGCTCAATTGGGTTCCTCTCGGATTCAACCGAGGGTTCTTCCTGCGATTTGGTGCCTCGGCTACGCAGCTTCGAGATCTTGTCATTCCGAAACAATCAACGCCGCTGTATCGGTAGTTGACTCCGTAACTTGCGCCCATGTGTGGAATCGTTGGATACATCGGCTCTAAGCCGGCTTCACCGCTGATCATCAGCGGTCTTAAGCGTCTTGAATACCGTGGATATGATTCCGCGGGCATCTGTTGCATCACGCCCGATGGACTTGGCATTGCCAAGAAGGCCGGACGTGTTGTTGACCTCGAACGAGCCAGCGACGTGCATGCACTTGATGGCACGGTTGGCGTTGGGCATACGCGATGGGCAACGCACGGGGTTCCGAATGACGTGAACGCCCACCCGCACATGGACATGAGCGGAACGATCGCGCTGGTTCATAATGGCATCATCGAGAACTATCTGACGATCAAAAAGAAGCTGCTCAATGCCGGGTATACCTTCCAGTCGGACACTGACAGTGAAGTGTTGGCGGTGTTTATTGGCATGCTCTACGAGACGTTGAACGACCTTGAGCTTTCCGTGCGCACGGCGCTAGCTGAAGTTGAAGGGACGTTCGGCATTGTTGTGGTAAGCTCTCATGAGCCCGATATGATCATTGCTGCAAGACGCGGCAGCCCCCTTATCCTTGGCATAGGTAATGGTGAATATCTGGTTGCCTCGGATGCCTCAGCGGTAATCTCGCATACGCGGCAGGTGGTGTATCTGCAGGAAAATGAGATGGCCATCCTTCGTCGCGACGGATTCGCTACGAAGACCATCGAAAATGTGGACACGCGTAGCGTGGTCGAGGAGATCGCCTTCGAACTCGAGCAGATAGAACGAGGTGGCTTCGAGCACTTTATGCTCAAGGAGATCTACGAACAGCCCATCACCTTCCGAGATGGTTTTCGGGGTCGACTCCGCGCCGAGGACGGCACCGTTCGTTTGGGCGGACTTGCGAGCGTGGCCGAAAAGCTCCGTTCAGCGCCTCGTTTCATCATCACCGCATGCGGCACCTCATGGCATGCGG
>JBJTEQ010000147.1:0-4268 GCA_046092945.1 Kapaibacterium sp. (SeqCode) | reverse complement strand
GCAACATTTTTATCAGCAATAGCCTTTTTCTCGAGTGCTGCCTTGGCTAGCTCCTCGTTGCCTGCCTGTAGAGCAAGCTTGGCCTTCTCATGCCAGTCCTGACTGTTTTTACGTTCTGATTCGATGCGGCGTGCAAGCCCCTTTTCATTCGCTATTGCATTTGCAACAGCGAGTGTGGTTTTGTTCACGGAATCCTCCATGTCCAAAACCATCTGCTTGAGCATCTTCTCCGGATCCTCTGCACGGTCCAGTGCATCGTTCGCACCGGCGCGGAACAGGTCGGCAATACGTGAAAAGATACCCATGGAAAGCCCCTTGCAAGAATCAGCGATAACTGTGGACGATGAACGATTCATCGGCCCATTTGTTTGACGAAAATACAGCAGTCAGGGGGCTGGGCGGTGGTATTTTTGCGTCATGCTTCCGTCCGAATCGATTGAACGTGTGGTTGAGCTGTTCGCTTCCCTACCGACCATTGGCAAGAAAACCGCCCGGCGACTGGCCTTCCATCTGCTGCGTCAGAGTGAGCAGGATGGTGAACAGTTTGCCACGGCTCTCAGGGAAATGCGAGCTCGCGTGCGCGAGTGCGGAGTGTGTCACACGTTTACGGATGCCGACGTCTGCGGTATCTGCGCATCGCAAAAGCGCTCGCCCTCGGTGATCTGCGTTGTTGAGCAACCGTCGGATGTGATGGCAATTGAGCGCACGGGCGACTTCCGCGGACGCTACCATGTGCTGCATGGAGCACTGAGTCCACTCGATGGCATCGGCCCCGAAGAACTGCGCCTGAAGGAGCTCATCGCCCGCATGACCTCGGAGGTAGAAGAAGTGATCCTTGCTCTGAACCCGACCGTGGAAGGCGAAGTGACAACTCAATACATCGCCAAGCTCAGCGCGCCCCTCGGTGTGCGCATTACGCGTATTGCACGGGGCGTGCCGATGGGATCGGACCTTGAATTTGCCGATGATGCCACGCTTGCCCGCGCCTTTGAGGGTCGTACGCCGCTATGAGTGACTCACGCGCAGTTGAAGCGTCGACCTGGTACGCCTCCTGGTTTGAGTCGCCCTGGTACATGCGCCTGTACCGGCACCGTGGTGACGAAGAAGCACGTCAGGTTGTGCAGCTCATCGACCATACCCTGCATATTCCCCACGGAGCGGAGATTCTTGATCTGTGCTGCGGCTTTGGACGTCATACCATTGCCCTGGCTGAACGGGGCTATGCAGTCACCGGACTTGATTACTCGCGACGTCTCATCGACCATGCCCGCGAGTTCAATGCTCATGAGAATGCGACCTACGTTGTAGGCGACATTCGTGGACCGTACCCGAAGCGCACCTATTCGCTGATCGCAAATCTGTTTACTAGCTTCGGTTACTTCGATCAGCACGAGGAACACCAGAGCGTGTTTAGAGCTGTCCATGACCATCTGCTGCCCGGCGGAAGATTGGTGATGGACTTTTTCAACAGCGAGGTGCTGCGAAAGACTCTCGTACCTGAATCCATGTCGATGATCGGCGAAACAACGGTCATCCAGGAGCGCTGGATCGAAGAGCCCTACGTGCGCAAACGCATCACGATCAATGTGCCATGTCAGGCAGAGCACACCTTCGAAGAGCGCGTCTGGATGTACTCACCCGAGCAGCTGCGCTCGATGATGGAGCAAGCAGGTCTGCGCGTGGTTCGCGTGTTTGGCTCGTACGAGGGTGACCCATTCGTTCATGATGAGTCGTCGCGGATCATCATCATTGCCGAATCGCCGCTCGCATGAGATCGCTTGGTCTCATCATCATCGTACTGGCTCTCATCGAAGGGGGCTGTGCAACACGCACCCCGGAGGAGCCATCGGGTGACCGTGGAACTTACGAGCCACCAACAAGCCCCCTGATCGTTATCGATAACCTTCGTAACGCGGTTGTCGAAAAGAACACACAGAACTACATGCTCTGCCTTGCAGATCCATCACGGAGCTCCACCAGCTTTGTGCTTGAACCATCGGCCGAGGTCGGTGCACGCTACCAAGCCGTCTTTTCCTCGTGGTCGGCCGACAAAGAACGTCAGGCATTTCTAAGCATGACCAGCCGTCTGCCCATTGACCAGCGTCCGACTCTGCTGTTCACCAACACGCAGGTTGCGTTCTCATCGCCGGATTCACTCGTCTGGGTAAGCGACTACGAACTCCGCGTTCAGCTGAACATCAGCACGCTGCCATCGCAGCTTACGGGTACCATGGCGCTGACGATCATGCCGGAGAAGAGCGGCCTGTGGAGCATCGCTCGCTGGCGCGACGCGAAGCGACCAGGTGACACCGTCGAATCAACCTGGTCGCTCCTGAAGGGTCAGCTTTCAAACTGACCCCGTGCGTGCACGCCGAGTGGCCCGTGCGGACCTCTCATCGGCCATACTGATCGTGATAGGTTGGCGGAAGATCAAGGGTGTACTTGACGGCAAGCCCCATTCGCAGGACATTGGTCTTCCAGTCCCGATTGTACAGAATGTTCGTAATGGCATAGGTGAACTGCACCTCCGGCGCAATCGTCCACTCCGGCATGTTGGGCAAGGCAAAGTCATAGCTGATGCCGGCATTGACACCGAACTGGATGTTCCGCACATCAGACATGAAGCCTGACTGAACGTTGCGCTCGCGCGATCCATCGCGATACGTAATCGTCGATGGTGAAGCGATCGACTCCTTCTGTGTGAAGGACGTACCGGTGATGTATCCGCACTGGATTCCGAAACCGAAGTTAAATCCCTGAACCTCGAAGCTTGCGCCCGGCTCGATAAACACTCCATGGACCGTGGTCGATAGATCATGACGCAGCGTCAGCTGACGCGAGGCCAGCTCTCCGTTGTAGGCCCACAGATTTTCGTCGCTGGTAAGGTCGCCCCCTAACTGCTGGTCTGTGCCAACGCTATACCAGCGAAGACGAGCAGACAGCTGAGCGCTAAGGCAAGACGTCGCATAGTGAGCTCCAAAGAGATGTGTGAAAGCAACTCTTCGAAACTCCGGAATGCCCGAGATGAACTTCATGACGGCTATCAGGGGATGACTTCGGCAACAGCCTCACGATTTCCGTGATTGCTCGCTATCTTCGCGCAATCACTGCTTACGACGATTTTTTCGGAGCTCTGCCATGTCACACGATGCATCACACGGACACGATCACGTGCACGAACCGGATCACGCCGACGACAATCTTTCAACGCGGCTCATGGGCATTGCCCTGGGCGTCCTCGTGGTCTTCACGTGCATCACGATCCAACGCAGTATGGGGTGGCACGTAGTGTCCGGCGGGATCATGACCGGCCTCATGGGCATGGTGATGGGTGCGCTCGGCACCAGCGTCCGCATTCCATCGGGCGCGGCAATTCTTGGCTGGGCTGGCGGCATTGCCTTTTTCACCAGTATTGCCATGTTCCTCGGTCTGCGCCTGTTCTAAGTCGACCCTACTCGGTGCAGCACCGTGAGCACGCCGCGACCATCGCGTAGTATGTGTGGCGCAATGAGCGCGCTTGTTGCCGGTGTGCTCATCGCAACAACTTCCTGTGTAAATCCCTTCGCCCCCTCCCTCGATAGGTCAGGGGGCGATAATGTTCTTGGGGACCAGCGAACCATCGAGGGTCTCTTCCAGAACTTCCGGTATGCGTATCTCTTTCGGGACACGCTCACCTACGGCCGCCTTTTGGCGCGCAACTTCACCTTCGTCTACCGCAACTACGACCAGGGCATCGACGTCACCTGGGGTCGAGATGAAGACATGCTGGCAACCAATGGCCTCTTCACGGCCGCCCAGCAGCTCGACCTGGTCTGGAACAACGTCGTCGTTGCCGACGGCGACAGCTTATCACAGAACATCTCGCGCGGCTTCAACCTTACCATCACCTTCAACCCCGCCGACATCCTCCGCGCCCAAGGCCGCGTCAACCTCCTCGTCGAGCGCCCCACCACCTCCGACCCCTGGAAGATCGTCCGCTGGAGGGATGAATCGAATTATTTCTAGGTTTTGGGTTTTGGGTTGTTTGCACGACAGGATTAAATAGCCCCGGGCCTTGGCCCGGGGTACG
Organism: Kapaibacterium sp. (SeqCode); assembly: GCA_046092945.1. GTDB lineage: Bacteria > Bacteroidota > Ignavibacteria > Kapaibacteriales > Kapaibacteriaceae > UBA10438. Next base: position 199 of record JBJTEQ010000147.1, on the reverse strand, counting down.
CGCGAACGATCACGGTCACGATTGCGTCATCGGTAATCGCTAATCTGAACCCCTGGATTCCTGCTTTCGCAGGAATGACATGCCTACCCCTGGATTCCTGCTTTCGCAGGAATGACATGCCTACCCCTGGATTCCTGCTTTCGCAGGAATGACATGCCTACCTCTGGCTTCCTGCTTTCGCAGGAATGATATGCCTACC
>JBJTEQ010000146.1:0-10474 GCA_046092945.1 Kapaibacterium sp. (SeqCode) | reverse complement strand
GCCAAGTCCGAAGATCTTGGAAAGCGTCGTGCGCTTGTTGTGAGAAACTACCTGGTCGATACGTGGACAATTCAGGCATCTCGTATCGCCGTCGAACAACGTGGTCTGCCGACACAGGTGTCGAATGAATCTGATCCCGACGGACCCGCTGAGAATCGTCGAGTAGAGATCTCAAGCTCGGATCCAAGTATCCTTTCTGCTGTAGCGTCCAACGACACCATGAGAGTGTTTGACCCGCCTGCTGTTCGCTTCAATCTCGACGTCAGCAGTGGATCACGGCTGAAGTCATGGACACTTTTCGTCTCTGAAAGTGATCATATCATCAAGACCTTCCATGGCTCCGGTGCGCCCCCTGCAAATGTTGACTGGCGTATCGCGGAACAGGCACGGTTTATTCCGCTGGGAACACGGAATCTTGATTTCATGCTTGTCGTGCAGGACTCAAACGGCACGGTGATTCCGACCGAAACAGGATCAATTCCTGTGAGTGAAGTCACCATCGCAGACAAACGGTCAGGGGGCGGAACAGACAAATCCGTCGACCGCTTCTCTCTTATCTTGTTCGGTTTCGATGAGTCGGACGTTACACCGGACCAGCAACCGATCATCAGTTCGATCAAGAAGCGCATCACTCCAACGTCCACAGTGTCTATCACTGGATACACAGACCGATCCGGAACTGACGATTACAACAAGCGCCTCAGCGAGCAACGTGCTCGTGCAGTGTCAACGGCATTATCGGTACCACGCTCCACCGTGACGGGCCAGGGAGAAACTCTCCCCCTCTACGATAACGAAACACCGGAGGGACGTTTCTATTCGCGTACGGTCGAGGTGATCGTCGAGACGCCAATGAAGTAATGCGCATTGTCATTTTCAACTGGCAGGATCGTTCTCACCCACAAGCAGGGGGTGCTGAGACCCATCTCCATGAGATCTTTGGACGGCTCGCGGCGAAGGGGCATGTCGTAACACTGGTTGCGTGCCATTACTCCGGTGCTGCGCGCGAAGAAGTCATCGATGGAATCCGAGTCGTTCGGATTGGTAACAGGTCAACGTACAATCTTGCCGCTCCATTGTGGTGGCTACGTCATGGCCGTCACGAAGGCTATGATCTCGTTGTTGATGATATCAACAAGATCCCCGTATTGACGCCGCTGTACGTAGACCGTCCAGTGCTCACACTGATCCACCACCTGTTTGGCTCGGCCATCTTCACTGAGGCAGGGCCCATTGCAGGCTCCTACGTGTGGCTGGCAGAGCGATTGATTCCGCTCGTTTACCGCTCAACGCCAATGGTTGTCGTGTCGGACAGCACGAGCAAGGAGTGTGTTGAGATTGGCCTTCGCGGCGAGAACATCTCAGTCATTCATAATGGCGTAGATGTCAATAAGTTTCCGATGACTGTCGGGACAAAGGCACACGTGCCCTCCATCGCGTACTTTGGTCGATTGAAACGATACAAGTCTGTTGACCACGTTATCCGTGCCTTTGCTATCGCTGTAAACCATGTACCAAATGCACACCTCGAGATCATTGGACGTGGTGATGACGAGGAGCGCTTGCGGTCTATCGTCAAAGAACTACACCTGCAGGACAACGTGACATTTCACGGCTTCGTTGATGATATACGTAAGGTGGAACTCCTTGCATCATCGTATGCCGTAGTTAACCCTTCCAAGAAAGAGGGTTGGGGTATCACCAACATTGAGGCCAATGCCTGCGGTACACCCGTTGTTTCTGCAGACTCCCCTGGTCTAAGGGACTCGGTCAGTAATGACGTATCGGGACTATTGTATCACTATGGCGATATTGAGGTTCTTGCACAGAACATTGTCACCATTCTCACAGACACGAAGAAGCGGACTGCCCTCTCTGAGGGTGCCGTTGGCTGGGCAGGTCAATTCTCATGGGATCAATCGGCACAAAAAATGGAGGAGATATGTCATCGCATTATCAGCGGTTGATACTTCTCTTGGTGTGTCTGATCATTTCTTCTGTAGGGGGCTTGGCACAGAACATTCGCGATAGCCGCGGTAATGATTTCTGGCTGGCGGTTCCACCGAACGACAATACATCGGTTACTACCGCTGACCCGGCATTTATCTCATTGCTTGTAGCGACGGATACCGCCTCGACGACTGTCTACGTTTATGCACGACGGCGGTCCGGCGTTACAGACACGATTGTTACTGTCGTACCACCATCGACATTATGGGAGATACGACTATCCCAGTATGCCCTCTATCAGCTCCAGGGTGTCGAGAACGTTAACGGTCCCAGTCCTGATGGAGAAAGGCCGTCGCCAGCAAGCATTCATGTGACCACGTCACGTGATGTCTCGCTCTATGCCGTCCTACGAGCCCCCTTGACGAGTGATGCATGGCTCGTTCTACCAACCGATGCACTATCGACCGACTACATTGTTACTTCATACACTTCAGATGTTTCGCAGAGCTTTGGTAGCACGGTCGTATATCCCAGTCAGTTTGTTGTTGTCGCAACAGAATACTCCACTGTCGTTGATATCACTCTGCGTCCTGATCGATCGGATCGTGCCCTTGGAAGAGATCGTCGCATATCACTTAAGAAGGGAGAGTCCTACCTTCTGCAGGCGCGTGTAGAGAATTCACGGAGGGATGACCTGACAGGCAGTATCGTCACATCGAACCGTCCTGTTGTTCTTTTGAGCGGGCATCGCCGTGCTCAGGTGCCAGTACTTACCGCTGCATCATCCCGTGATTGCCTTATCGAGCAACTACCGGGACTGGAAACATGGGGACGCGACATCATTGTGCCTCTATTGGAATTGCCCGGTGATGCGAATATCGTTGCGTCGAATGATGTGTCGGTATGTCGCGTCGTTGCAGCGAATGACTCGACGCTTGTTACCGTCAACTCCCAACCACCTTATCTTCTGAATAGAGGGTCCTTCTGGGATCTACCACTCGACCAGGCACTAGTATTCTCAAGTACGAAGCCGATCCTAGCATCGATCATCGACAGGTCCGCCAACCGCACCGGAAGTCGCCTCACCGGAGATCCCTCGATGATCATCGTTCCTCCTGTTGAGCAGTACCTCAAGTCGTATATCGTGGGCAGCGTTGGACCGAATAGTAACGGGCGTCAGATTTATACGACTCACAACATCACTGTGGTTGTTCCAACAGCTGCAGTACCCTCGCTTACCCTTGATGGCTCAACGTCATTCCTTTCGGTGAGTTCTATCATCGGCACGAGTTACTCTGTTGCCTCTGCTATTGTTCCTGCGGGAGCCCATCGGGTCCGGGCTGATTCGGCGTTTGGGATCTTCGTCTACGGTTACGGACCGGCGGAATCGTATGGATACACGGGCGGTATGGCCTTTGAGCGGTTGTACGACCCTGTCATTCGCCTCCGGGCGCTCAACGCAGCAGGAATTGCCGGCCAGCGGGACACCATTGCCATTATCGTTGACAGCGTTGATAAGCGAAACACCGAAGCTCTGGCTGGAATGCGCTCCGTGCAGTTCAGTGTTCAATTTGACGCAACGTCGTTTGTCTCACGGCAACAGGTACAGCTTGATTCGACGCGCAGTATTGCGTCGATGTGGTTTGCGAAAGAACTCATGACGATTTCGCCAGGCGACACATTGGCCGTGATTGTCGGAAATCATACACTCGGCATTAAGGATTCCTCGGCGATCGTTGTCGACTCGGCAACATGGTATTCGGGGGACCGAAAGCCCCTTCGCTTCGTTACGAAGTATGTGCCGGGATCATTACAGTGCACAAACATCTGCGAGTCCGGCGACAAGCAGCGTCTCTTCGATCCGCGTGTCCCTGCACCGTTTATGCGTCAGGGGTACTATGATATCCGCGGCGCGTACGTTGGACCATCCCTCGATGGCCTGCCACCTGGCGTGTATTTCCGACGATGATCATCGCGCTGAATAAGCCGTACGGGGTGCTTTCGCAGTTCACTCCGGAACCAGGTAGTTCGTATACAACATTGCAGCAGTTCGGACTGCCACCTGAGGTGTATCCTATTGGCCGCCTGGATGCAGATAGCGAAGGTCTTCTGTTGCTCTCCGATGAGAGGGGGCTTGTGTCTCGCCTACTCAAACCTGTCAATTCTCACGAGCGCAGATATTGGGTTCAAGTTGAAGGTATCCCATCAGAAGACGCCATTGATTCACTGAGAAATGGCGTTGTGATCCAGGACTATACGACGCTACCATGCAGCGCAAGGATCCTCGTTCCTGAGCCGAACTTTTGGGAGAGAAATCCTCCCATTCGCCAGAGAGCATCTATTCCTACGTCGTGGCTGGAAATGACGCTGACCGAGGGAAAGAACCGTCAGGTGCGCCGTATGACCGCCAAGGTGGGATATCCAACGCTTCGACTTATCAGAGTCAGTAGCGGTGGGCTTAATCTCTTTGATCTTACGATCAACTCAGGCTTCTGGCGTATTCTCGACAGTAGCGAGCGTGCGCTGCTTCTTCAAAGCCGTTAGGGCCCTTCCAATCGAGAGTCCAAAGCCGGCAACCATGGCGATCACGCCAAACCATACCAGCGAGATAAGGGGCTTATCACTGAACTCCACCGTGAATTCTTCGCGTCCGACGGGCATGGGCTTGCTCGTGTCGTAGAATGCGAGTGTACCGGTTGACTTCGTCGGGTCATCGTTATTACGGTTGATCTCAACGAGTCCGACTGCCCAGTGTGAGTTTGGTAGGTTTTCCCATACTGGATCGAACGTCGGTCCTGTACTCCCCGTGGTAATGCGCGTGCGTAGGCGCATCTGACCTACTGGTTGCCCTGATCCTGTAGATACATTTACAATGCCCGACATCTGCATTCTCCCGTCGGCAGAAGCCCCTTCCTCCATCGGCATGGTAAACCGTTCTAGATTCAGACGAAGCGTGCTGTTGATCGGTGCGGTGATCGTGGTTCCTCGCATCACCGTGGTGGAATGAAATACATCCTCGCGTCCGGTAGCCTTTGGCGAGACGTAAAGATCTGTCAGCATTCCCCAGGCTATACCTGGCTCAAGAAATGCGGATTGACGCTGATTGAAGTCGCTCCAGTACAACACCGGTGCAACAACGCGCCTCTGACCATCTCTCTCGATACGAACGTAATAGCGGAACTTTTCACGATCCTTGAACTCTCGTTCGACTTGTTCTTTGCCGAGGTAGGTTAGAACATACGGTCCGACACTTTGGGGAAGACCATGAAGAAGAACGGCATGATAAGTGGTTGCGTACGACGAGGTACAGATCACTCCGAACATCAGCATAGCGATGCCCGTATGAGATACGTACGCCCCCATCATTGCCAGACCTGAGCGCATTAAGCGCCAGCCTTCACGTAGATTGACAGCCAGAGAAAACCATGCGGCGAATCCGAGACACAGTGGCCATACTGTGCGGATGCCAAAGGCGAAAAGCAGAGCCGTGCCTGCGAGTCCAACAAACACCGCTGGTACAACGCCACGCTTAATCCGTTCTATCGATGTTGACCGCCATAAAACAACTAGCGATACACCGTTGACGAGAAGTACTGCAGGAACAAGCCACTGGTGGATCTGATTATAGAAGTCCACTGCGACGGCAACCTTCGGAAGTCCAAGAACTTCCATAATCACCGGCCACGATGTTCCGACTGTCACGAAGATGGCGCTGGCCGTAGTGAACGCCGCCCCTATAGAGAGCATGAACTCACGGGTTGTGCCCCGAAACTCTTCGCGGTTGATGTTCATGTCGCGCCGACGATACAACACCAATCCTGTACCGAGCACGACGAATACGACCATGAAGGCGAGAAGGATCCAGAAGGCGAACTTCCCGGGATCGACGAATGAATGCACGGACGTATCACCGAGCACGCCACTACGCGTCAGAAATGTCGAATACAGCACCATTACGAAGCTCGCTACTGCGAGGATCATATTCGTCTTCACAAGCCCATGAGTGCGCTTCTGTACGAGCATTGTGTGCACTAGTGCCACCACAACGAGCCAAGGTATCAGCGACGAATTCTCAACTGGATCCCAACCCCAGAAACCACCCCAGCCAAGAGTTTCATAGGCCCAGAATCCGCCAAGCATAATGCCGAATCCGAGCACTGCAGTACCGAACAACGTCCACGGCAGAGCGATGTCGATCCACCGGTGATACTCGCGTCGTACAAGGCCAGCCATGGCAAATGCAAAGCTCACCGACATAGCTGCGAATCCCGTGAATAGGATAGGCGGATGGATCGTGATCCACGCATTGTGGAGGAGCGGATTCAGCCCCCTGCCATTCTGTGGAAGATCAGCCAGCGTGAGTCCATTCGCCGCAAAAGTCTCGTGGTAGTAGGCAAAGGGATTTTTCGCTACGAGCAGCAGAGTGAGAAAGCTGAGTATCAAGCCGTAGAAGACCATGACTGCCGACTCGTAGCCGTGTCGTCTCGCATATGGTAACAATGCTGTACCGATGACCGAGACAAGCAACGTCCAGAGCAGGATGCTCCCCTCCTGACCAGAATAGAAGCAGGCAACAAGAAGGTGCAGCGGGAGCTCACGTGAGGAGTAGTTCCACACGTAGGTGTAGCTGAAGTCATGCTGAATGATCAGTGTCACCAGAGCAGCAGCCGAAATACCAAGTCCTGCCGTCAGGAGTCGAAACAGCAGCCGACCGATCTTGGCTGTACCTTCGGAGGAACTCCGAAGTGCGATGGCATACATTACTGTTGAGGCAACGGCCATTCCAAAAAGCAGGTGTATGGCAAACTGTCCGATCATGGAAGCAGAACCTGCGTAGCGTGGAAGATAGGTGGCTCGCCCCCATGAACATGCCCCACAAACTGGGCTCTCATGTTGGCAGCAAGCGGGTGCTCGGGCTCAGAACCAGTGTATTCGATGCGGAACACTCGTCCCGCGTTGTCCTTAGCTGCGATCTCTGTGAGTCGCGTTGCGTCAAGCAGTTCAACATCAACGAGCACCTTAGAGGCAGGGTCTGATTCGCTCGTGTGCTGGGTCTTCTCGATCGCTTCGCTGAACGTCACATGAGGGGGCTGTCCATGATACGCAGCCATATAAATGATGACTGGAACGCAGAGAGCGGCTCCAATCACGATGATGCGACGGATCATTGCACTGCCTGACCTTCGTACTTCGACGGACACTTGGTCAGGACCGACGACGCCTGAAAGACACCGCTCTCCATACGTCCTTTTGCAACCACGCTGACGGCAATCTCAAAGTTGTTCGGTTTTGCACCGGTAAGCACAACTGGAACAATCTTACCCTGCTGATCTCGCAGATGAAACGAGAAGAGATTTTTATGCTGATCGTAATCAGCCCCCTGCTCCTTCACCCACGTGCCAACGATCTGGACGGTCTTTCCAAGCTGCTCAGCTCGAGCGACGTTAGTGTATTCAACGGAGCTGGAAACAAGCGACGAAACGCCAAGTCCGGTAAATCCAATGATTGCAATGGCGGCAACGATAAACTTGATCGAGATTGACCGTTTCACGGTTGGTTCAGATTGCATAGGCCCTTCAACGATCGTCGCTGTTTTCAAGTTTCCCGACTCGTGTGTCGAGTCGCTGCAGATACAATGCTATACCTGCCCAGAGGACAAGAATTGTCACAAGAACGACGTAGCTGGGGTTTTGGGCAAGAAAATCAATCATCACGGTTCCTTGGACAGATCGAGAGTTGTACGTTCCAGCCGGGCAATTCGTACGCGGATGTTAACAAGCCAAGCGAAGACCATCGTGAACGAAAAGAGCGCGAGTCCAAACACTGCATTCTTCACGGGATTGATGGCATCTGAACGTGGACTAAGCAGCGGTCCGATGTTTGAATCATCGGCGCTACCGGGATGAAGTCCAGGCAGAAGTCTCGGCAGCACGAACATGAGAAACGGAACTGTAGCGAAGGCAATAATCGCATAGACCGCACTGAGCCGGGCGCGCCGTTCTTCTTCGTCAATCGACGCACGAAGGAGGAAGTAAGCGCCGTAGATCAGCAGAAGGAGCAGGATCGATGTCTGTCGTGGATCCCAGTTCCAGAAAGTCCCCCAGTTAAACTTCGCCCACACTGCACCTGTGGTTGTCGCAAGGACAGTAAACAACGTACCGACCGATGCAGCAGCAACGGACATTTCATCATGGTCAATCGACCGTGTTCGAACGTACCGAACTGCAGCGATCATTGCGATACAATAGGCGATCAATGCACACCACGACATCGGGACGTGAAAGAAGAGTATCCTCGCCCGCTCTTCAAGTCCCACGATGTAGGGCATAGTCATAAGAGGATCGACAGACGACACCTTCACAAGCTCATACGAGCGGTCGCTCTCGAGACGACGCAGATGCGCGATAACCGGCTTTTCTGCACCAATCGTTTTGATGAACGATTGCACGTCAGGCGACATCGTCAGTTGAATGTGGACGCGGGTATCTCTAGCGTCAACGGCGGTCATCGCTGATGGATCAACTTGGATTAACGCCGGTACAGTTTTAAGAGAATCAGCGCGATGCTGGACAACCACATCCGTGATGCTTCCTGCAAGAGGGGGCAAAATCCCGAGAAGACAAGTAACAATAACCGATGTGATCACCAGCCACCGCCACCATGCTGGTTTACGATCGGTAATCCTGCCGGGCCGGTACATCAGCACCAGAGCTGCGGCTACCCCGGCAAGCATGATCACGAATTTCATAGCGCAAAATTACGGTTCAGACGTGCAGGTGAGACTGCGTTGTGAAAATCATTCTCCAAGCAACTCGACGCCTGTTGCGCGAACTTCGGACACGCGGCTTCTTCCGATGATGGTATCTCGAATCTGTCCGCGTACACGCGCTCGACCGCGGGCCATTACTGGTATTCCCAGTCCATTCTCACCGGAATACCGGACGAGAATCTCGCGTGACTGGTCTGCAACAGTGAAGTAACACCCTTCATCCTGGCAGACGCCGTATAATTCGCCCTCTAGCACCACCGTCCTGCCAACGGCAGACTCGGAAAGAGCTGATTCAATACTTGATGGTTGACCCTCAACAGATGCGCCAAATCGCGTCTTGCTTGTGCAGGCACTGCCGAAAAACAGAGTAGTTGCTGCAAGCATAACCAGGAGTTTGCGTTGATCCGTCAGATGCATGAATGGCATCAGATGTCGATTGATTGTTACGAAAAAGCCCCCTGAAATCATTCTCTCAGGGGGCTTTCGAGCCAATGACCGGACTTGAACCGGTGACCTGCTCATTACGAATGAGCTGCTCTACCAGCTGAGCTACATTGGCAGTCAGGACCACGAAAATAGTGTTCGGGCGACACTTGACCAAACAGCCACGTTCACACGGGCGACAGCTACCGAACGAGCAATACCGGTAGACTGAGGACCTCATCGCGCGATTGAAGCACGATGATCTTCAATCCAGGCTCGATGTGAGACACAGGAACTACAACAGTTTGCACCTCGCCGAGCAAGTTCACGGCTAAAGGTGATTTCAACAATTGACGTCCCATGAGATCGTTAAGACCCAGAGACAATACACCGGCTTGTGCACGGCACTCAAGTACCAGTTCGTCATGGACGGGCTGTGGCGACAGAAGACGGAGGAAAGTAGACTCCGTCTCTCGATCGATAACTGAGGTGCCAAGACGAACACTAACAACGGCAATGTTGGAAATCGTACTACCGCAGGCATTGGCGACACTACACCAATAACGGCCGCTATCGGCCACCGTTGCCTTATCAATAACAAATTCCGCATTGGTGGCATTCTTGAGCTTCAGACTGTCCCTGTACCACTGAAAGGACATACCAGCCCCGTCCACGGATACACCGAGACGAAGTCGCTCACTTGCATTAACCGTAACGGAAGAAGGCTGTGATCTGATTACGGGGCGAAGCGTAACCCCTACTTCGATTGGCTGCGACGTATCGTTTTGTGCACAGCGTCCGCCCACAACGCAGTCGTAGAGTCCGACGTTGTCAGCGTCCAGCGAAGTAATCACGTACACTGAATCCGTAGCTCCGGACAGGTTAACACCATTGCGGCGCCATTGAAACGTTGCAACAACATTGGCCGGTATCGCAACCATACGAACTGAAGCACCTTCACAATCACGCGGTGGAGACGAGCGCAGGGTCACGGCTGGATTGATATCAATCGTGATCGGATCGCTGGTTTTCGAAGCATGCCCGAACTGTGACATTACGCGAACCTCATAGGTCCCAGGTACAATTGATCTGGGCACAGTCCACGAGACTGACTTCGTGCGAAGACTTTTGGCGATGGTGCTCCAACCGCCTGATCCGACTTTACGATATTCTACGAAGTACTGCACAGAATCGGCAAGATCGATGGTCTGCCACGAGATCTTAACAGCGGATCCTGCACAGACTAACTCACCGACTTTCGGAGTTGAGAGAGTTACCTGACCGAGGGAATATCGACTGACGTAACAACTTGCTCCTGACGAAGTTCGCATA
>JBJTEQ010000145.1:0-5806 GCA_046092945.1 Kapaibacterium sp. (SeqCode) | reverse complement strand
CGGCAATGGCTATGACCAAATCCATGTTGACTGCTGTGCAGGGAATGTCTCTTGATGCGGGACTACAGTATGCGACCGTGATGAATGCCATGGCCCGTCAGACAGAGGATTGTCAGAAGGGGATTGCTTCGTTTTTGAATTCACAGAAGGGATCGTAGACCGATGAATCGTTTCTATCGTGCAGGCATAAGCGCTGCTATCGCCATTATTACTCTCGCGAGTGCGGCAATCGCACAGCAGGCAAATTTGAATCTCGAGGGAATCGTCCGTGACTCAGCCACGGGTAATCCCGTTGGATGCAAACTGCACATCTATGCCCCTTCCGGAAAGAGGATCTCCATTACGTCGAATTCGAAGTATGGAACCTACCTGCAGACATTGAGTGAGGCCGGACCGCACAAGATCGTCATCGCCGGACACAACGTGTACCGGAAGGAAACATCGGTGGACATTCCGAAATCTGAGCGATTCCTGACGATCAAGCAGGATTTCCTCGTGCGTGAGATCGTTGAGGGTCGACTCCTAAGCACCACCCAGAAGGCCTTTGACCACAACATGGCAACGTTCTCCGCCGATGGTCGCAAGGCCATCGATGAGGTTGCCGAGTTGATGCGCGTGAACACAACCATGAACGTTGTTGTGACGTTGTCGGCCGATGAGGATCGACTGGCCAGCGTTCGAGCTGCAGCGCAGGCGGACTACAAGAAGCAGTTTGACGCATGGACAAAGGCCGTGAAGAAATTGAAGAAGGGGCAGACACCGCCTGCTGAGCCGCAAATGCCGCCTGACCCGTCCGATCCGAATGAGCAGCTCATCAAGGACCGCCAGGCAGCTATTGTTGCCGTACTCAAAGAGGTCAAGATGGGTGATGTCCGGGTAAGCTTCGTGACGAAGCCCCTTGTCAGCGAAGCTCCACCGGCCGCGCCGGTAGCTGAGACGCCTGCACCAGCCGCGGGAAAAAAGGGTGCGAAGGCCAAACCTGCTGCACCGGCTCCGACCAAGGCCAAATCAGCCATGGCCAGCGGACCGAACATGGTGATCACCATCGGCAAGGTACGCGGTCTGTTTGATTGAGTAGATGTGAATAATCTTGACCTGACGTCGGAAGATTGACGCAGTATATTTCGCACAATCGGTCGAAACAGAACTGCCGAGTCTTCGTCATTGTCCGGAACTCATCACCACGTTCCGAAGGATAAGCAGGTCATGGAAGGCAATTTTTCAAATCGCGTGCAAGACGTCATCCGGCTCAGCCGTGAGGAGGCATTGCGTCTTGGACACGACTACATTGGCACGGAGCACCTGCTGCTCGGAATCATCCGCGAGGGCGAGGGGATTGGTATCAAGATCCTCCGCAACCTTGGTGTTGAGCTGGGCAAGCTGAAAAAGGCCATTGAAGACACGGTGCGGACCATGAGCGGTCCGCTTACGATCGGCAATATTCCACTGACAAAGCAGGCCGAGAAGGTGCTCAAGATCACCTACCTCGAAGCCAAGCTGTATAAGGCTGACGTCATCGGCACGGAACACCTGCTGCTTTCTCTGCTGCGAGACGAGGACAATATTGCTGCGCAGATTCTCGGACAGTTCTCCGTCAACTACGATGCTGTCCGCAAGGAGCTGGATGCCTATCTCAGCGGCCGCCAGAGCTCAGCGCCACAGAGACCAGAGCGCGGCAGTTCCACAACGGCCCGCCCATCGGCACCGGAGCGAGCAAAAACGCCGGTCTTGGACAACTTTGGTCGCGACCTCACGAAGCTCGCTGTCGAGGGTAAACTCGACCCCGTGATCGGCCGCGAAAAAGAGATCGAGCGCGTTGCTCAGGTTCTCTCGCGACGCAAGAAGAACAATCCTGTTCTCATTGGTGAACCGGGAGTCGGTAAGACAGCCATTATCGAAGGTCTCGCCATCCGGATCATCGACAAAAAAGTCTCACGAGTGCTGTTCGACAAGCGCATTGTGACGCTCGATCTGGCAGCTCTCGTTGCCGGCACGAAATATCGAGGTCAGTTCGAAGAGCGTATGAAGGCCGTGATGAGCGAGCTGGAAAAGGCCAAGGACGTAATCCTCTTCATCGACGAGCTTCACACGATCGTCGGGGCAGGGGGCGCCAGTGGCTCGCTAGATGCGTCGAATATGTTCAAGCCGGCACTCGCGCGGGGAGACATCCAATGCATCGGTGCCACAACGCTGGATGAATACCGCCAGCATATTGAAAAGGACGGGGCTCTCGACCGCCGATTCCAGAAGATCCTTGTGGATCCGCCGACGGTTGACGAGGCGATTCAGATCCTGCACAACGTGAAGGACCGTTACGAAAAGCACCACGGTGTTCGCTACTCCGACGACTCGGTGCGTTCGTGCGTGATGATGGCCGACCGCTACATCACGGATCGATTCCTTCCAGATAAGGCGCTTGACGTTATGGACGAGGCCGGTGCTCGGGTGCATCTGGCGCACATCCATGTGCCGAAGGAAGTTCTTGACCTCGAAGCCAAGATCGAAGAGCTCCGTGTGCTGAAGAACAGCGTTGTCAAGTCACAGAACTTTGAAGAAGCTGCGCGGCTGCGTGACCTCGAAAAGAAATACCAGACAGAGCTTGAGCAGGCAAAGACGGAGTGGGAGAGCAGCAGCTCCGACGTGGTCTTTGACGTCTCCGAAGAAGACGTTGCCGACGTCATCGCAATGATGACGGGTATTCCGGTGAACCGCATTGCTGAAGGCGAAACAGCAAAGCTTCTCAAGATGTCCGAAGAGTTGCGTTCGCAGGTCATCGGTCAGGACGAGGCAGTCGAGCACCTTGCCAAGGCCATTCGTCGCGCGCGTGCCGGACTGAAGGATCCATCGCGTCCGATCGGATCGTTCATGTTCCTCGGTCCGACCGGTGTTGGTAAGACAGAACTTGCAAAGGCACTTGCCCGGTACATGTTTGACAGCGAAGATGCGATGATCCGTATCGACATGAGCGAGTACATGGAGAAGTTCTCCGTGTCCCGTCTTGTTGGCGCGCCTCCGGGCTATGTCGGATACGAAGAGGGCGGACAGTTGACCGAGAAGGTGCGTCGCAAGCCGTACTCCATTGTCTTGCTTGATGAGATCGAAAAGGCCCATCCGGATGTGTTCAATATCCTGCTTCAGGTGTTCGATGACGGACAGCTTACCGACGGACTAGGAAGGCGCATCGACTTCAAGAACACCATCATCATCATGACATCGAACGTTGGTATGCGTGATGTGAAGGCCGGAGGAAGGATCGGCTTCGCAACAGATGAAGCTGCCGACAACTACGAGAACATGAAGTCGACGGTTGAAGAGACAATGAAGCGTCTGTTCAATCCAGAGTTTCTCAATCGCATCGATGAGTACGTGATCTTCCGTCAGCTCAAGAAAGAGCACATGGTCAGGATCATCGAGCTCCAGCTCAAGCGTCTTCTGAAGCGTCTCAGTTCGCGAAGCATCACGCTCGAACTGGGCAAGACGGCAAAGGAATTTCTTGCTGAGAAGGGCTTCGATGAGAAGTACGGTGCTCGCCCCCTACGAAGGACCATTCAGCGGTATGTCGAAGACCCGATTGCCGAGGAAATGCTGCGAGGGGGCTTTGCAGATGGCTCCGTGATCAAGGGCAAGCTCGATAAGAAAACATCGACGATCGTCTTCTCAACGGGCAAGGCGCGCACGGGCGATGCTCTTGAAGAACCGGAAGAAGCCGAAGCTCACGAAGAGTGAGCATAGCGGTTCAGCAGTATGCCAACCATTGCCGATGAGCTGAAACGCTATGTGCAGCAGCATGTGCAGATGCATGGACGCGTTGTGTATGCTGATGCTGTGGACCCGTCGTCGATCATCATGGCCGAGGCCAACGAGACAGCTCTGCCCGATGAAGTTCATTCAGAGGCAGTGCATGTTGATGTCATTGGCAACAGCAACCAACCAGTTGTCCATGAGGAAATGATGACAGCAACAACGCTCGATGCGTTTCATGCACAGATCAACACGTGTATGAAGTGTCCGCTTGGCGACACGCGCACCAACTTTGTGTTCGGTTCGGGCAATCCAAATGCCGACATCATGGTCATCGGCGAAGCGCCGGGGGCAGATGAAGATGCTCAGGGACTGCCGTTCGTGGGCAGGGCAGGTCAGCTTCTCACGAAGATCCTGGAATCGATCGATCTGCAACGTGATGATGTGTACATCTGCAACATTCTCAAGTGTCGTCCACCAAACAACCGTAAGCCCCTTGCAGGCGAAACGGATTCCTGTGAGCCCTATCTGTGGAAACAGATCGAGCTTATCAAGCCGAAGTTCATTCTCGCTCTTGGTCTGACGGCTGCGCACACGCTGCTGAAGTCGTCGGAAACCATGTCCGCACTCCGCGGCACGATCCACGATTACCAGGGGATCAAGACTCTGGTCACCTATCATCCCGCTGCGCTCCTTCGCAATCCGGAATGGAAGAAGCTGGTCTGGGAAGATGTCAAGTTTCTCCGGTCACTCTATCTGGAAGCCAAATCATCATGAAGATCGCCGTCCTGCTTGGTGGAATCAGTCCCGAACGGAACATCTCGCTCCTCAGCGGCAGGGCCGCGGTGTTTGCTCTACGAGACCTCGGGCACACGGTTGTGGCCATCGACCCTATGCGTGGCGCTGGTCAGCCTCTTTCTGATAACGAGCTTCATGAGGCAATGGCACGTGAGGTTACCGCCGACGAACTGCGTGCATTCGATCCGGCAAAGTTGCTGGAGTGCATCGCGTCACCGCTGTTTGATGGTGTTGATGCTGCTTTCATCCTGCTGCACGGCAAGTACGGCGAGGACGGCTACGTGCAGTCACTGCTGGACCTACGGGGAATTCCCTACACGGGCAGCACCATGGTTGCCAGTGCAACAGCGATGGACAAGGGGCTTTCCAAGGTCCTGTTCCAATCGGCTGGGATTCCCACGGCCCCATGGGTGAATCTGACGCACGACCAGTTCGATGATGAAGGCCTGTTTGAAAGCGTTCTTCGCGAGATGCCGGGTCGGCTGGTAGTAAAGCCCAACGACCAAGGGTCCACCGTGGGTATGACGATCGTTGACGAGCCGGATGTGGAGTCGTTGCAGACGGCCGTGCGCCTTGCCGGTGCCTTTACGGAGTCGGTGATGATCGAAGCCTACATTCCTGGACGCGAGCTCACGGTTGCCGTTCTTGGCGATGAAGCTCTGCCGGTGATCGAGATCGTACCGAAGGAAGGCTACTACGACTTCGAGAACAAGTACGTGATGGGTAAGACCGAGTACCATTGCCCGGCAGACATTTCCGACGTGGTCGAAGAACACGTGAAGAATCTTGCCGTTGCCGCTCATAGTGTGCTTGCGTGCCGAGCCTATAGCCGCGTGGATTTCCGGCTGACCGATGAAGGTATGCCGTTCTGCCTCGAAGTGAATACCATTCCGGGCTTTACGGCAACGAGTCTTGTTCCTATGGCTGCGCGTGCATCTGGAATGGAGTTCCCCGAGCTCTGTGAAGAGATACTGCGTCAGTCGGGTATCCAGATCTAGCCCTCGACGTATCGTCAGAAAGACCGGCCGTCTTTCCACGGCCGCACGTCTATATTTGCGCCGTGAAAAACATCCTCCTGTCGGGCATCGGGAATGCCCTCGTTGACCTTGAATATCGCATTACCGAAGAAGAGCTGACCGCTTTTGGCGTCAGTAAAGGTGCGATGATGCTCACCGACGCTGCTCGTCAGCGCGAGATCAGTGCCCTGATGGGCGATCGAGAGGTTCACCGCTGCAGCGGCGGTTCTGCCGCCAATACGATCATCGCC
>JBJTEQ010000144.1:0-3804 GCA_046092945.1 Kapaibacterium sp. (SeqCode) | reverse complement strand
CACTATGACAGAATTTGACATAGATTCGGAATGTACGATGAGATGTTTTGACTAGAGGTTTGGTATGTTTTTGCGATTCGCAATTGTTGTGCTGGAAGAGTATAGCCAGCAGATTGAACACGTGATCTCGGGTGCAGCTGGAGCTGCCGTCCAGTTCACGAGCTGGCACCACGACGCTAATGAGGCCAGAATTCGCCTTGCGCTTGCCGGACCTGATGTGATGATTATCTCCTCGGGTTTAGATACGTCCGCAACCGAGGCTCTTGTTCGAGCATGCGGAATTGCGTCAATTCCTGTGATCCTGTGGCAGTGCGAGCCGACCCATCCTGAACTACCATCATGTGACTCGGTGGTTGGACGACTGACGAGCTCCATGCCGAAGAACCTAATTGTTGATGTGATTGAACAATCAGCCCAGGCGGTGGCGCGCAGTGGGGAATTGATGGTGCACACACTTCGGCAGCCGGGCGCTTCCTATCGTCCGGATATGATCGCCTTCCCGCACATCGGCGGACTTGAAGTCCGCAGCGTCGAATCCATCTGTCACGTACGCGGTGATGGAAACTATACGGTTGTATCATTCGACGCCGGCAGCAACATTGTTATGTCGCGGACAATCGGTGATTATGACGAGGTGCTTCCGTCGACGATGTTTCTCAGGATCCACCGATCGCACTACATCAACATTCAGCAGGTCCGCAAGGTTGTGCGTGGCAAGATCATGCGCGTTGTTCTGAGCAACGAAGAGGAGGTTGAAGTTGCCGACAGTAAGCGCGAGCTGCTTCTGCAAAGTCTGAACATTCTCAAACGACGCAGAACGCCATAACCCTCAGCGCCATTACTACGCACCTTGCATAAACAGGCGCAGCATGGCCAGACGCCAGATCAGTAGGGCATTGGAATCATCGCCGTGACGGTAAGCCTCGAGCAGCGTGTCGAGCCGGCGCAGATCGATGTGCGGCTCAAGGTCCTTCCAGGAGCCATCCAGCGTGTACGATAGGTCCCCTCGGAGCCACTTGATGTGCCCCGGTGTGATAAAGCCCGTTTTGTCCTTCCGGTCGAGGATCTGATCGGGGACGATGCCTCGCATCGCGGCACGCAGAACACGTTTCGTCTCGCCGCGATAGACCTTGTGTTCTGTTGGCATCCGGAAGGAAAGATCAACAAGCCGATGGTCGAGAAACGGTACGCGCGACTCGATGCTGAAGGCCATCGAATTAATGTCCTCCGTATGGAGGAGTGTGGGCAACAGGGTGACCCGCAAAAGGTTGTGCAGGAATCCATTCAGCCGAGATCCGCTGACCGATGAAAGCGTCAACGGAATGGAACGGGGCTCCTGCCGCATCAGCCACGGATACGTATGGGCCAGTTCGATCTCATAGAGCGACTGTTCGGACCGTGCCGCTGTGAGTATTGCCTTGGCCAGCACAGTAAGACGGCGCTTCATCGAGTAGGACTGACGCTGTGCGTGAGCGTGGAGTTCGGCATGCGCTTCGAGCAGACGCCCGTTTGCAAGCTTTTCTGCGATGACACGATAGAGCGAATGCATATATCCACCGAGCATCTCGTCAGACCCCTGCCCATCGAGGACGACCTTCACCCCGTGGCTGGCTGCAAGCCCCATAACAAAGTACTGAGAGACGTAGGATGACGATGGCATCGGTGCGTCCATTAGGTGCACGATACGTCCCAGCGCTTCCGCAACGTCGGCGTCGCTCGGGGAGATCTCGTTGGAGATGATCTGCGGATAGCGCTCAAGCAGGTGCCGGATATAGGGCCGCTCGTCAACGGTTCCAGGGCCGGAATAGTAGGCAGTGAAAGCTCGGACTTCGTGCTCGGATGTCGATGAAGCAAGCACGCCAGCAATCGACGTCGAGTCAAGTCCGCCGCTCAGGCAGACGCCCATCGGCACGTCTCGGCGCGAGGTAAGCTTGATGGAGTCGATGAACGTTTCGCGGAATCGATCGACGCTGTCCTGAAAGCTCAGTGAGTTGTCGGCAGTTGTGTCGACTTCGGCATACTGCCAGATACGCAGTTCGCCATTGCTGAAGAGTGCATTGTGCGCTGCCGGCAGGGACTTGATGTCAGTGAAGTAGGTCTCATCCCAGTGGTGCATCCAGCCGAGGTAGAGTCCACGCGTTACCTGCGCCTCATTCATGCCCCCTCGGTCAAGGGGCATGCCTCGCAGCGCCTTGATCTCGGAGGCAAAGTAGAATCTCCCGTCGCGGTAACTGTAGTGATAGGGCTTGATGCCAAAGCGGTCTCGCGAACAGAAGAGCATCTGCTCAGCCCCGTTCCAGATGGCAAAGGCCCACATACCGATAAAGCGTTCGACGGCAGCAGCACCCCAGTGATGGTAGGCCTTGAGAACTACCTCGGTGTCCCCCGCGGTATCGAATTGGTATCCCGCGGCTGACAATACCTCGCGCAGCTCAACGTAGTTATACACTTCACCGTTGAAGGTGATCGTTAACTCACCAAACGACATCGGCTGGTGGGAAGCAGCAGAAAGGTCAATGATGCTCAGGCGGTTATGCCCAAGCCAAACAGGAGCTGAACAGAACGTCCCGCTATTATCCGGACCTCGGTGCGATGTGGAACGCAGCATGCGCGAACCCAGATCGGCCAAGGTGTCGGACGTCAGAGTTGAATCAATGATTCCTGCTATGCCGCACATGGCTCAAATCTACGGTGGTAAATTGCCACAATGAATCTGTCGTGGACGCTTAGAATCCTGCGTGGGCCGATGCGCCCCTTTCTTGTTGGAAAGGTGCTTGATCGTTTTCGGGAGATCGTCGAAACCAGGCGCGCGCTCAATCGCATACCTTCAGCGGTGTCTGAAGGCCGTTCTGTGCGCTCGAATATTGTCCCCCTTCCCTCGGCCCAATGGTTCGCCGTCAATAGTAACGCAGTTCTTGCATTTGCACGACGCATGCGCGCCGGACGTGTAGATGCCTATGGGATCGGCCGTTGGATGGTTGGCGATGAAGATCCGGCTGAGGTTGATGTGCGCTCCGTGCATGAACTCAGTCGTATGCATCACTGGTGCACATATGCGCTTGCGGCACATCTCGACCCAGAGAACCGCGACGCTTGGTGTGAACTACTCGAGCACGAGATTCAGACCTTCACATCATCGTACCCGATCGCCAGCAGCGTGCACTGGCAGTTTCCGATGGGAACGGGAATCCGGCTTCACTCCATGCTTGTTGCATGGGACTGGGCACGCCGCAGCGGGTGGGAGAGTCCGGACGGAGATCGGCTGGTTGCTGCTGCTGCCATAGATCATGCTCTTCTCACAGCAGCACAGAGGGAGTCGCGTGGAGGACTTTCAACGTCTCACTATGCAGCGAATCTGCTCGGCGTACTCGCAGCTGGATGCTACGTGACCGGTCACCCCAAGACGGAGCGCTGGAAGAAGTTGGCAACGCGCGAGCTCTGCCACGAGATCATGCGTCAGATCCTGCCCGATGGTATGGCCAATGAAGGCAGTACAGGATATCACCGTCAGGTGACCGATACCTTCCTTCATGCGATGATGATCTGCCAGGGGGCGGATGGACAGCTTCCCCTTTCACCTGAGCAGCATCAGCGTCTTGCGCTTGCGGTGGAGCGGTGTCGTCAGCTCACCGATCTTGGAATGCCGTTGATCGGTGATAATGACGACGGCCTGTCGATGAAGCTTGCCGGTTTCGCACCGGACCTTTCCTATCTCAATGATGTGTCATCGCGACTCGGACTTCGGACATCCAGCGGGGAACCCGGTCCGCCAATGCCGGATGTTGGGCTCTACACTCTCGAAGA
>JBJTEQ010000143.1:0-5646 GCA_046092945.1 Kapaibacterium sp. (SeqCode) | reverse complement strand
GTGAGCGGCTCTCACGTGGCCATCATAACCTGGCTGGTGATGTTGCTCGTCGGACGCCGTCCAGGTGCGATTGCGCTATGCTTTGGCGCACTCATCATAGCTGCCTATACGCTTCTGGCCGGTGCAGAGCCCCCTGCCGTGAGAAGTGCCATCATGGGTATTGCTGCCATGGTGGGCGTGCGACGCGAGCGTGATGCCAAGGGATTGAATCTGCTGCTGCTGAGTATGCTGCTGATCATCGTGCTCGATCCGCTCTCGAGCATAAGCGGCGGGTTCTTTCTCTCGTGCACGGCCACGCTGGCACTTGTTGTTCTGGCCCCGCGATGCCGCGCGGCCATCGACCGATGTGTCGTTCATCGCACGTGGTGGAAGAGCATCGTTGCGGACGGGATCTCCGTGTCATGGGCAGCAACGCTTGGCGTAACGCTCCCGGCTACACTGGCGTTCGGGTCGGTCAGCTTCATGGCGCCCCTTGCCAATCTATTTGTTGTTCCTCTGATGAGCGGTGCAATGCTCATGGCGATGGGAGTTGCGCTGGCACCGGCCGCACTTGTCTCGAAAGCACTGTCGTGGTGGCTAACGCTTCTGGTGTGGTGCGCCGATGCCATCTCACGGGCACTTGCCATTGAGGTCCTCTCTGGCGAGGGGGCCACGCAGGTGGTACTCATTGCGATGGTGTACTCGCTGGTGCTTGCCTGGCCGATGGTGGCCCGCTCGTGGGTATCGCTACTGACGCGAATGGCTGCCGGGGGAGTTGTCCTTGTAATCCTCATCAGCATGTACGGGTTCATCCCGAGTCGTGGATCGACGTTGCACGTCGTCGAACGTCGATCCGGCGTGGCGATCACCCGTTTGGTGGGTGGCCGACTGCAGATCGTTGTTGTCGGGGTGCGCCATGCGCCGGTTGACGTTCCACTTCTCCGGTGGGCGCAGTCAAAACATCCAAACGTCGTCGTAGGTTTGGGACCCTGGGGTCGCCGCATGAAGGGGGCGATCCTTCACCCACCGAGAGACAGCATCGGACGATGATCAGCATTCTTCAGGCCTTTCCCAGCAGCGAACTACTCTCGGGCATGACGCTCGTGGACACCTACGATCTGCCGTGGCCGGGGGCATCGTTCTCTGTCTCGGAATCGGCTGATGCAGCACATGTGGAGCGCTCGTACGAGGCGCTGTCGATTGATCTTGGCGTGACCCGAGAGCGCATCGCCACCGTGCATCAGGTGCATGGAAATCGCTGCGTGGAGGTCGCTTCCGTGGATGATTGCATGTCTGTGCGCAGCGAGCAGGCCGACGCGCTGATGACTATCCAGCGCGGTATCGTGCTCGGCGTCAAGCTGGCCGACTGCTGCGGCGTGCTGCTCTACGACCCTGTCCGGCGCGCCATTGCCGCGGTGCATTCCGGCTGGCGGGGCACCGCCGCAAACATCGCGGGCACAACCGTGCGTGCGATCGAGCAGCAATACGGATGTGATGCAGCCGACGTGCATGCGTGGCTATCGCCATGCGCATCGGGTCGGGTGTATGAGGTGGGTGGGGATGTGCACGACGCTCTGCCGGGATACTGTGAGCCCCTTTCCGAAGGGAAATGGCTCTTCGATAACCACCGTGCCATAGTTTATCAACTCGTAGGTGCCGGCCTTCGGCCTGACACGATAACCGTGAATGATGCGTGTACCATCACCGACGCACGGTATCACTCGTTTCGTCGTGATAGGGGGCGCTCCGGACGGATGCTGGCCTTCATCGGGATGCGTGAAAAACCGTAGTTTTGTATCACTTTTTCCACCGATGAAAGTCATTCGACCATGATGTCGATGAACAGTGCATACGTTGACGAGCTCTACTTCGAGTACCTCAGAGATCCATCGTCCGTATCGCCCGAGTGGCAGTCGTTCTTTGCCACCTACACCCCTGAAGCTCCGGCTGTGGCCGTTGCCACAAATGGAACGTCCGCTCCCAAAGCCCCTTCACAGCCGGCTCCGGTTGTATCGATGCCAGCTGCTCCTGCCGTTGCAACTCCGGGAACGCGCCTGCCGGCAGTGGCTGCCGGCGATGCTATCGTGCCGCTATCGTCGATCGGCGGCAAGATTGCCCAGAACATGGAAGCCTCGCTGAACGTGCCAACGGCAACCAGCGTGCGCAACATTCCGGTGAAGGCCCTCGAAGAGAACCGTCGCATTGCCAATACCTTCCTGGCCAAGAAGCGTCGTAACAAGCTCTCCTTCACGCACATTCTCGGCTGGGCCATCGTGCGTGCTGCAGAGAAGTACCCGAACATGAAGAACTCCTACGGAGTGCAGGATGGCACGCCGGTGCGCATTGAGCGTGGAGGAGTGAACCTTGGACTTGCTGTTGACACCACGCGCAAGGATGGCTCGCGCATTCTGCTTGTGCCGAGCATCAAGAACGCCGAGCGTTTGAGCTTTGAAGAATATGCCGCCGCCTACGATGACATCATCAAGCGCGCACGCACAAACAAACTCACACCAGAAGAGCTCGCCGGTGCCAACATCACGCTGACCAATCCAGGCGGTATCGGAACAGTGATGTCCGTACCGCGCCTCATGGAGGGTCAGGGCACGATCGTTGCCGCTGGTGCTATCGAGTACCCGGCCGAGTTTCAGGCCATGATGCCCGATGTGCTCTCGACGCTGGCCATCTCGAAGGTCGTCACTATTACCTCTACGTACGACCACCGCGTTATCCAGGGCGCTGAGTCGGGCGAGTTTCTGCAGTACATCCACCAGCTTCTTCTTGGCGAGCACCGCTTCTACGAGCAGATCTTTGCTGCCATCAAGATCCCGTTCGAGCCGATGCGCTGGATGCATGAGAAGGGGGCTAGCCCCTTTGCCCAGCCCGATACGCCGGAGGAGATCGACAAGGAAGGTCGCGTTGTTCAGCTCATCAACGCCTACCGCGTGCGGGGTCACCTACTGGCCGACGTTAACCCTCTCGGACTCGAAGCGTATTACTATCCGGAGCTCGATCCGGGGTATTACAACTTTACCATCTGGGATCTCGATCGCGAGTTTGACACCGGTGGGTTAGGGGGCGTCAAGCGCGCCACACTGCGCGATATCATCGACATGCTCCGTGATACGTACTGCGATCACATCGGCATTGAGTATATGTACATCCAAGATCCCGAGCAGAAGAACTGGATCCGCGAGTACGTCGAGACCACGCACCTGAAGTCCAAGCTCTCGCAGCAGCAAAAGCTCGACACGTACCGCAAGCTTGTGCGCGCCGATACGCTCGAGAACTTCCTGCACACCAAGTTCCTCGGTGCCAAGCGCTTCTCTCTTGAAGGGGGCGAAAGCGCCCTGATCATTCTGGATCAGATGCTGGCCGATGCTGCCCGCAGCGGCATGGCTGGATCGGTTTTGGGCATGGCCCATCGTGGACGTTTGAATGTGCTTGCCAACATGATGGGCAAGCCCCTTGAGAAGATCTTCAACGAATTCGAAGGCAAGATCGATCCGGATTCCTACCAGGGGTCGGGTGACGTCAAGTATCACCTCGGTGCCAAGGGCACCTATGTGGCCGATGACGGTTCATCGGTCGCGATGATGCTTGCCCCGAATCCGAGTCACCTCGAAGCCGTGAATCCCGTTGTGGAGGGAATGGCTCGAGCGCTTGATGATGAGATCGGCGACGAGACATACCGTCGCGTGATGCCGATTCTTATACATGGCGATGCGGCCTTTGCCGGACAGGGCGTTGTGCCTGAGACCCTGAACATGGCGCGTCTGCGTGGCTATGCTACCGGCGGCACGATGCACATTGTGATCAACAACCAGATCGGATTTACCACCTCGCCAGAGGACTCGCGTTCATCGCCATACTGCACCGGTATTGCTAAGCTTCTGCAGGTGCCGATCCTGCATGTTGACGGTAACGACCCTGAAGCCTGCCGCGCTGCGGCGATCTTCGCTATGGCGTATCGCGAGCGATTTGCTGACGACGTGGTGATCGACATGCTGTGTTATCGCAAGTACGGTCATAACGAACAGGACGATCCGACGGCTACCCAGCCCCTTCTCTACAAGAAGATCAAGAACATCTCCACGGTCCGCAAGGTCTATGAAGAGCGCCTTATTACCGAAGGCGTTACCGATGCCGACGGTCTGGCGACCATTGCATCGGAAGAATCAGCACGTCTGAATGCGGCCTACGACAACCGTGCCAGCGCGCTGCCGGCTCCGGCCGTGCATGAGCATGTTGACATGTTCGGTCACGTTCCGACGGCCGTGGAGCACGATCAGCTCGCGACCATTGCCGAAGTGATCTGCTCTGTTCCTGACGGCTACAACATCCATGCAAAGGTCAAGGCCGAGGCCGACAAGCGCAAGGTATCGTTCGATCAGGGACAGGTGCAATGGGGCATGGCAGAAGCTCTTGCCTTCGGTTCGTTGCTCAAGGAAGGTCATGTTGTGCGCATCACGGGTCAGGATTCCGGGCGTGGGACCTTCAACCACCGCCAGGCCGTGCACCGCGATAGCGTCACCGAGGAGCGCCATGTTCCGCTCAACGAGCTTGGTGCGCCGCAGAAGCTTCACATCCACGATTCGCCCCTTTCCGAGTATGCCGTGCTGGGCTACGAGTATGGTTACAGCACCATTGCCAAGAATGGAATCACCATCTGGGAAGCGCAGTTTGGCGACTTTGCCAACGGCGCACAGATCGTGTTCGACCAGTTCATTTCGAGCGCCGAAGAAAAGTGGCAGCAGCAAAGCAATGTTACAGTGCTGCTTCCGCACGGCTATGACGGACAGGGTCCGGAGCACTCCAGCGCGCGCCTTGAGCGCTTCCTGCAGCTGTGTGCGCAGGACAACATGATCGTCTGCAACTTCACCTCGCCGGCCAACTACTTCCACGCCCTCCGGCGTCAGGTCAAGGCCGCATGGCGCAAGCCCCTTATCGTCATGACGCCCAAGGGTTACCTGCGCATCTTCCAGTCGGACGTCAGCGAACTTGTCAATGGCTCCTACCAGGAGATCATCGACGACTCGAGCATCGTCAGCCCGGACGCCGTTACCCGCGTGGTCATCACCACCGGCAAGATCCACAACGAGCTTACCAAGCGTCGCACGGAACTCGGACGCGCGGACGCAGCACTTGTTCGCCTTGAGCAGATCCATCCGTTCAACTCATCGATGATGGCCTCCGTGCTTGCGCGCTACCGCAACGCCTCGGACGTTGTGTGGTGTCAGGAAGAACCCAAGAACATGGGCGCTTGGATGTTTGTCCAGCCATACCTTTTGGACGTACTCGGACCGCACCAGCGTCTTCGCTACGCCGGCCGCGATGCCGCTGCAAGCCCCGCCACCGGCTCGGCCAAGAAACACGAGATCGAGCAGGCTGCAGTGATAAAAGACGCTGTGGAGTAACCCGTAGGGGCGAGACGCAGTCTCACCCGGTTGGCGCAATCGCGTATCGTTTCGCGTTCATCGCGCAACGTTTCGTTCGTCGTCCATCGTGTACCCCGGGCCAAGGTCCGGGGCTAGTATTGATCGATTGTTGCGACGCATCGCCATTGCGCTCCCACGGGCCGCACGGGCGAACCTGCGTGATCACCCGTTGATGTACATCGCTCAACATTTCGTTCTTCGTCGTACCCCGGGCCAAGGCCCGGGGTAATTA
>JBJTEQ010000142.1:0-13004 GCA_046092945.1 Kapaibacterium sp. (SeqCode) | reverse complement strand
GATCGAAAATTGGTTACAGCACGTTGACAAAAAATTTTCTACCGACTGAAAAAAGCGGGTGCTTGCGTAACATGCAGATCGCAAAATAGTCGTAGTAGAGCAGTTTACGCCTATTTTTTTCTCCATCCGACCATTCGGACGCATCAACCATGAGATTTTTCCTCTTCCTATCGGTCATGATTACCTCTGTAACCGTGGCACTTTCAGGACTGTTGCCCGGCCAAGATGCCTACCTTATTCGCCGCGAGGCAGCGACGTTACCAGACGGTTCGTTTCGCCAGGCGAAGGCGATCGTGATCGACCGCCCACAGCTCGGCACGTATGTCCCGGGTGTTATCCTGGTGAAGACCCGCACAGCCCGAGGCGTCATGCGTAACCAGATGGGGATCGAGGCAAGCCCCTTGAACAGAGATCTTGCCCCGCTGCAGGTTGCCGATGTATCATCGGCTTACCAGAACATGCAGGATGCCGAAAAGGTGCGGGCGATCGGGATCGATCGCATCTATCGCATCCGCTACAGCGAGCCGATCGACCCGTTCGATGCGTGTGCACGTCTGATGGAAAACCCGGACGTCGAATACGCCGTGCCGGAGCGAGTCCATCAATCGTTCTACACGCCAAATGACACCCGGTACAGCTCTCAGACATGGATGGCGCAGATGAAGCTACCGGCCGCTTGGGATGTAACGAAAGGGGCCAGCACTGTCATCATCGCCATCGTTGATTCGGGCACGGACTGGACGCATGAAGATCTTACGACGAAGATCTGGACGAACACCAAAGAAGTTGCCAATAACGGTAAGGATGATGACAACAACGGGTTTATCGACGACGTGCGCGGATGGGACTTTGTCGGTAACGTGAATTCATCCGAGGCGCAGGCCGGCACGGTGAAGCCGGACAATGATCCGAAGGTAAGCGGAACCGTGAACGACCAAACTGGACACGGCACGGTGGTAGCTGGGTGCTCCGGCGCTGCGACAGACAATGCAAAGGGCGTAGCGAGCACTGGCTTCGGATGCCGCATCATACCGATCAAGGTTGGCTCCGATAACTCAGCTGTTCGTGGCCTGCTTCGAGGGTACGAAGCGATCGCCTATGCGGCAGATCTCGGAGCGCACATCATCAATTGTTCATGGGGCGGTGCAGGTGTAGATCCGGGGGCACAGGACGTTATCGACTACGCAACCTCAAAGGGTTCGCTCGTTGTGGCTGCGTCTGGAAATGACGGTCTGAATAATGACTCGTATTTGCAGTCACCCGCCAGCCTTGATGGTGTTCTGAGCGTTGGTTCCTGCAACTCGGGTGATCGTGTGTCGAGCTTCTCGAACTATGGAATGAACGTGGATGTCTATGCACCGGGTGAGAACATTCTCAGCACCTATCAGCCCAACACCTACCGTGCGCTTACTGGAACATCATTCTCGTCACCACTGACGTCCGGTATTGCTGGTCTGGTAAAGGCAGTTCACCCGACGTGGACGCCGATGATGATTCACGCGCAACTTCGCGGAACGGTTGACATGCTACAGGGCGTAACGGTTGATAACCGTCGTCTCTACTGGGGACGCGTCAACGCGCAGAAGGCCGTGACCACGAATGCCTCGTTCACCTCGGGAGATCGCACGCCGGGGCTGATGCTTTCAGGACTTACGATCAATGGCTCGGCAACAGGTCGCATCACCACCACGGAAAAGACCTCGGTGAAGTTCACGCTGAAGAATGTCCTCGCCGATGCTTCCAATGTGCTGGTTACAGCAACAATACTCGATGGTGGAGTAAAGCAGCTATCCAACTCAAGCATCACGATGGGCACCATTGCCCGTGATGCACAGGCCTCCGGAACTATTGATCTTCAACTCGATGACCGCTTCCCGTGGTATTCAACGAACCTTCGCATTAGCCTGACGATCTCGAGCGGGTCATACGTCAACCATGAGGTACTGTTCGTGCCCGTTGAACTCCCCACCTCGAACACCTTCCAAATGGTCTACAATTCAGGCTCTGCCCTTTGGCGTCAGGTTGACCTTGCGAATGATGGTACACTGTATGCAACTGGGACGATCTTTGGACAACGTGCAATGCTCCGTGCGGCCGGGGCCAGCGGCGGATTTCTCAACATCCCGTACACAGCGGAAGTCGTCCACGCATTTTCCTCCTCCACTGTCTTCATCGGTGGTTTCAATCAGGGGCTTCCAACCGTATCGAGGTCCTTTAATGGAGGACAGGCCTGGGCAAACGCAGACGTCAGTCCATTTGTCTCAACCGTGGCCGGTATCCATATGTTCGATGCACAGATCGGCGTTGTGATCGGCAATCCGGTTAACGGAAAGATGGGTCTGGCCCGCACCACCAACGCGGGAGCTGCATGGGCAGCAGTCCCCGGTACACCAGTGACCACAGCCGGCGAATCGATTCAGGCGGGAAGTGCCGGTGCACATGGCGACGCAATGTGGTTCGGCACGTCAACTGGACGCGTGTTCTTCTCGCTGAACAAGGGGCAGTCTTGGAGCCAGGGGTCGTCAGGTCTGGGAAGCGTAACGATCCAGTCGATCGCTTTCCGCGACAGCACGAATGGCGTCATGCTTTACCGAATCGGATCCGGTGCGTTCCGCATTGCCACATCTGTCAACGGTGGACTCAACTGGAAGGCCGGAACGGTCGACATCAATTCAGCCTGGAAGATCACTCCTGTAAAGGTTCTCGCCAACCAAGGCCACCACCTGCTTATCGCTTCCGAAGGCCAGGTCTATGCCAGTGATAACAACGGCACAGACTGGCAGCCAGTGCTTTCGAAGCCTGTAGCCGGAGTGGTCGACGCAACGGCAATTGTGGCCAGTCGTCCAGTGGTCGTTGTCGCAGGAGAGGAGATCGGTTCACTGCAGTATCGGTATGCCGGACCAAATGGCTCGAAGCTCCCGCAGTTTACAGCAGCGGAACTCAACTTTGGAGCTCTTGAAAGCGGATCGAATCGCAATCGCACCGTTACCCTGAAAAACAACGGCACGTCGGATCTCAACGTATCCAAGTTCGAGATCGTGCCCCAAGGCAAGACTCCGGCCGGTGGCTTCGTGATCTCGACGCCCCCAAAGAACGTCGTCTCGGCCGGAAGCACCATCACGATTCCTCTGCGCTGCGTAGCAACCGACACGGGTGTTTATCGTGCGTCTCTGCGTGTTGTCTCCGATGGAAATCCCGGCAGCGTTGAGATGTCCCTCATCGCGACCGTTGGAACGGCAACATCGGTGTCGGAGGATGCTGCCCAAATGGGCGCAGTGCTCCTATGGCCAAATCCAGCTGCAACAACGTTCTCCGTGCGTGTGGAAGCACCTTGCCGGGCAATGTTGATCAGTAGCACGGGAACACAGGTTGCCTCGTTCGAGCTACCTGCCGGAACATCATCGATTGATGTTACCGACTTTGCCCGCGGTGCTTACCGCCTTGTGATCATGCATGGCCTGGCCGTTCGGAGCATGAGTCTTATCGTTGAGTAGGCCGGTCAATGCGATTTTAGTAGAAGCTGCTTTTCGAGCCGCTGTCATCTGACGGCGGCTCGTTCCATGTTGAGCCACCCGCAAAAGCCCCTTGCATACGTCTGCGGCGATTGCGCAACCACGTGTAGAGGATGAAC
This sequence comes from Kapaibacterium sp. (SeqCode), assembly GCA_046092945.1. GTDB lineage: Bacteria > Bacteroidota > Ignavibacteria > Kapaibacteriales > Kapaibacteriaceae > UBA10438. Next base: position 9,373 of record JBJTEQ010000142.1, on the reverse strand, counting down.
CCAATTGCTGCGACAACAATGATCGTAAGCAACAGTGTACCCCACTGAAACGTGGGTGGGTATACACCAACAGTACCGTCGGGATTCACGTGCGTGTACGGCCGTGAATAGTAGAATGCCGGATGAAACGGCATTGACCAGTACCACGGAATGCTACCCATCATATAGCCCATCATGAATCCGTCGCCCATACCGCCATAGCGATTGACAACATAGTTCGTTGTTCTACCGCTTCCATCGCGAAACGCCTGCCGCTGCGCGCTGCGGGGCACGCCGTAACGGCCGGTGTAGTCGGCCGGACGACCCATGCGGGAACCGCCAAGGGAATTGCGCGAACTTGGGGCATTACCGAACCTGTTTCCGCCCTGACTGTATCTCTGTGAAGGGGGCGATGACTGGCGATTTGATCGCGAACCACCGAAGGAACGTCCGCTGCTTGGACTGCGATAGCTACGTCCAAAGCTCCGACCATATCCACCACCACGACTGCCGCCAAACGATCCGCCTCTGCGCTGCGCCAGTGCGTCTGTCGGCACAACCCATGCAAGAATGGCAAGAACAAGCGTTGTTATGACAAGAATGCGCTTCATGGTTAAAAGACTCCTTCGGTCGTTAGCGACCCGTTTTCTTCGCGATAGGTGATCTCAGCAGCAAACTCGGCACGCTCCGGGATATTCTTCTGTCCACCGAACCAGGACCGCAAGCCCCTTCCCTCTTCAACAGTCGGTGCCTTGATATGAACGTACAGCCTCACTACACCACCCTGCTCTTCGTTGTTGCGCAGCAGGAGCGTTGATTCAGCTGTTCCATCGCTATCGACGGTGAGCAGCTGAAGCGACTGAGCCTCTTCCTCGGAAAATCCCGGCGGCTCGGTCTGCACGTTTTCCAGGTAGTCGGTGAAGATATTCTTCGTGTAGTGCTGACCGTCTGCGCCAACGTACATCATCAGGGCGTCGAATTCTCCATCCTCGGTGATATGAATGAAGACTTCCCTTACCTTGTCGAGCTGTTGTCCGTTGTAGTAAATGGCCGTTCGCTCGATACGGCCATTCCCTTCGATACTGAGTTCTGGCATAAGGCAAGTATACGACGAAGCATGTGGCGATTCGTTGCAGTCAGGGGGCGCTCTACCTATCTTCGACCTGTTACTATCCGAGGTGTGTTGCATGGCTGCCGAAGACGTCGGTATCTGGTTCGATCCGGCTAATCCGTATGAACGACCGAGTTTTACACTCGGTATTGAAGAAGAGTACATGGTGCTCGACCCGTCGACCTTCAATTTGAAGTCGCACATACAATTCGATCTGCTGGGTCAGGGCGAAAAAGTCCTTCACGAGCACATCAAACCCGAGATGCACGGCTCGATGCTTGAGATCGGCACGGGTATCTGCAAGAACACAACGGAGGCCTTCAACGAGGTAAGAAAGATTCGTAGCATCGTCTCGAATCTGGCTACACAGAACGGTCTTTGTATTGGCGCGTCGTCATCGCATCCATTTGCTCGATGGGAAGACCAGGAGATCTATCCCGATGAGAGGTATCGAATACTTGTCGAAGACATGCAGGTGCTGGCCCGCTCGCTGCTGATCTTCGGCATGCACGTACATATTGGCATCGAGAATCGCGAAACACAGATCCAGCTGATGAACGAGATGCGGTATTTCATGCCGCATATCCTGGCCATCAGCACGAACTCTCCGTTCTGGGAAGGCATCGACACGGGGCTGAAGTCATACCGCTCAAAGATCTTCGAACGGTTCCCCCGCACGGCGCTGCCAGATGCATTCTCCAGCTATGGTGAGTACCAGAACTACGTCAACCTTCTCATCAAGACGGGATCGATCGACAACGCGAAAAAGATCTGGTGGGATATTCGCCCACATCCGTTCTTCCGAACGCTCGAGGTTCGCATCTGCGATCTTCCGATGCGCATCGAAGAAACGATCGCCATCGCTGCCATCTGTCAGGCCGTTGCTGCAAAGCTCTTCTCGCTCTACGAAAAGAACCTGTCCTTCCGGACGTACCGCCGATCACTGCTCATGGAAAACAAGTGGCGTGCTGTGCGCTATGGTCTCGACGGAAACCTCATTGACTGGGGACGTCAGCGGGAGATGCCTGCGCGCGACCTGATCCGCGAACTTCTGGAGTTTGTCGACGACGTGGTTGATGATCTGGGATCACGTCAGCATATCGAATACATCCACACGATCCTGGAAAATGGATCGGGCGCAGACCGCCAACTGCGGGTGTTCCGCGAGACCGGCAGTTTGACCGAAGTGGCCAAGTACATTCACACCGAAACAACCAGCAACCTGATATGAAGCACGTTATCGCAACCGTTCTTGTTCTCATCACAGTATGGCAAACACCATTGGTTCTCGCCAGCGCGGCCGATAGCTCAAAGGCAGACATCGCCATCTTCCAGAAGCCCGTTACCACGAAGCACAGCGTAACGATCGATGGGAAGAAGATCGATTACGAAGCAACGGCCGGACATCTCACGCTTGTCAAGGAAGATGGTACTCCGCGGGCCAAGGTGTTCTACATCGCTTACATGAAGAGTGGCGTTACCGATCCGGCACAGCGTCCGCTGACATTCTCATTCAATGGCGGACCCGGGTCATCGAGCGTATGGCTGCACCTTGGCGTGCTGGGCCCACGCCGTGTGCTCATGAATGAGGATGGCTCTACTCTGCCCCCTCCCTATAAACTTGTTGACAATGATCAGTCATGGCTGGATATGACAGACATGGTCTTCATCGATCCGGTCAGCACAGGGTTTTCGCGCGCGAGCGACGAAAAAGACGCCAAGCAGTTCCACGGCTACAACCAGGACATTGAATCCGTCGGAGAGTTTATTCGTCGCTGGACGTCGGACAACAAGCGCTGGGCCTCGCCGAAGTACCTCATTGGCGAATCGTATGGCACAACACGCGCAAGTGCCATGTCTGAACATCTGCAGAACCGCTATGGCATGTATCTCAATGGCGTGGTCCTGGTGAGCGCGGTTCTAAACTTTCAGAGCATTGACTTTGCCGATGGAAACGATCTGCCGTTTGCCACATTTCTGCCCACCTATGCCGCCTCGGCATGGTACCACAAGAAGCTCGGCCCGGAGATGCAGTCTCTCAAGATCGAAGACCTCGTAGCACGCGCCCGGGAGTTTGCCATGGGCGATTACACGCTTGCTTTGATGAAGGGCAGCGCCATGAGTGATGCCGAGCGCTCATCTGTGATCGAAAAGATCTCCCGCTTTACGGGGCTTTCACGCGAGTACATCGATAAGGCGGACCTGCGTCCGGTGATCTTCCGGTTCTGCCAGGAACTTCTTCGCGATAAGGGTCTTGTCATCGGCCGATTTGATAGCCGCTATACAGGTACTATCGCAGACCGTCTTGGTGAGTCGATGGAGCGTGATCCAAGCCATCATCCAACGATCGCCGGGTGCTTCTCGACGTGCATCAACGACTACCTAGCGCGAGAGCTTAACGTAACGACAACCCTTCCGTATGAAGTTCTCACTGGCCGGGTGTGGCCATGGGACTATTCAAACGTTCAAAACGAGTACCTCAATGTTGCCCCACGTCTGCGCAATGCCATGCAGATGAATCCCGCTCTTCGGGTATGGGTGCTGAATGGATACTACGACCTTGCTACGCCGTTCTATGGGACGGAGTACACCTTCGATCATCTCGGACTCCCGGCATCGCTACGACCAAACATCAGCATGTCGTACTACCCTGCCGGACACATGATGTATCTGCTTAAGAGTTCTCTGGTGCAGATGAAGTCGGATGCCCGTCGATGGTTTGAGGCGAAGTAACCTGTCCGTAGGCCTTCTTGGTTCCCTCATAGAGTTCAAACTCCAGGAGTCTGCATTCCAGGTCGGCGCTCCAGAAGGTCATGCGCCTGGAGGACCGCAGGCCGATCTCTTTTGCCAGGGCGAAGTTGCCGGTGAAGACGTAGCCCGTGTTTCCTTTGAAGCGCTGCTTGAAGAGATCGCCTATATCACGATACACTCCGCGAAGAACCCGTTCATCACCAAGCCGGAGTCCAAACTCCGGATTGAGGATGATCACCGGACCGCCCTCTTCCGTTGCCGCCGCTGATTCAACACGAGTGACTTCTCGGAAATCGCGCACAGCAATGCTTGCCGACACTCCGGCAGCGCGAGCATTCTCCCGTGCCTGACGGATAACGCGGGGGTCGACATCGGAACAGTGAATCTCCAGACGAGCTGTTCGTTCTGCATCGCGAGCATCCGATCGGAGGCGCTGCCAGCCCCCTGCCTCAAATGGAAGCAGGTGCAGGAGTCCCATGTTTCGACGGATCGAGCCGGGAGCGATGTTTGCCCCGATCATCGCCGCTTCGATCCCGAGCGTACCGCTTCCGCACATGGGATTCACGAATGGGTACTCCGGCGACCAGCGCGTAGAGAGGATCACTGCCGCAGCAAGCGTCTCCCGCATCGGCGCTTTTGCCGGATGCAGTCGGTAGCCGCGATCTGAAAGGGGCTGACCCGATGTATCAACGTACACCATCAGCGCATCATCGTGCCAGTAGAGAAACACCACACTTTGCGACGTATCGGGTCCGCTGCTTGGACGCACGCCCTTCTTCGAACGAATCTGGTCAACAATGGCATCCTTGCACCGCATGTTCGCGTACATGGTGTTGTCGATCTGCGGAGTGTTGATTGAGCTCACCACACTCACATAACCGTTAGCCCGAATCCACTCATGCCACGGAAGTGAGGTAATCGCTTCGTACATCTCATCTGCTGAACGCGCTGACCACGAACCGAGGCGAAGTAGCACACGGTGCGCAGTGCGCAGCCACAGATTCAGACGCATACAGTCGTCAAGCGTACCAGATGTCTCTACAGCCGCCGGCAGCACGCGCTGAACCGGAAGGCTAAGTGATTCGACTTCACGAGCAAGGATCGGCGGGATTTCCCGAGGACAGGTGATCAGTATAGGATAGGTCATGCGTTGGGTCCTCCGGGACGCGTTTCAATCTCCAGCAGCGTCAGGATGTGCATCGCCTCATCGCGACTTGCACCACACATCTGTTCATTCGGCTGAAGCGTACCACAGAATGCCGGACGTTCCGGCTTTCCGAACAGCATACATCGAAGATCGTCTGTCAGCTGCACACACCGCACACCGGCAGGCTTACCATTGGGCATGCCAGGGATCGATGATGAAATGGAAGGGGCGATGCAGCAGGCCCCACATCCCGCGCGACAGATCATTCCGCCGAGAACACCATCGTCAGAGCTGCATGCAACTCATCAATGTCGGCGCGTGTAATGATAAACGGTGGTACGAGTCGTATCACATTGCCGGCGGTGGCATTGGCTATCACTCCACGCTCGAGAAGCTTTGGAACGAACGGCGCTGCATCCGTGGACAGCACAATGCCCTGCATACAGCCTCTGCCGCGGATCTCACGAATAAGATTGGGAAATGCAGCATGCAAATCCCGTAGGCGACCATGAAGGTACTCGCCTATCTCCCGGACATGATCCATCAAACCGGATGTAACCTCGTTCATGACAACGCTTCCGGCAACACACGCCACAGGATTCCCCCCGTAGGTTGTTCCGTGCATACCCTTATCAAGAAGTGCAGCAGCCTCTTCCGTTGCCAGAATACCGCCGAGCGGCAAACCTCCGCCCATGGCCTTGGCAATCGTTACAATGTCCGGACGAACACCGTAGCGTTCAAACGCAAAGAAGTCGCCCGTACGTCCGATGCCGCTCTGAACCTCGTCAGCGATGACAAGAAAACCATACTGCTCCTTCAGACGCCAGATCGCATCGACAAACTCCTGCGTGGCTTCGGCAATGCCCCCTTCACCCTGAACGAACTCCATCATGATGGCGGCGGTGTTCTCATCGACCCTCGACTCCAGAGCATCGATATCGTTGTACGGAAGCACCAGCGTGTTTGGGAGAAACGGACCCATTCCATCTTTGTAAAGGGGCTTATCCATGATCGACAGAGCGCCATAGGTGCGTCCGTGGAAGCCCCCTGAAAATCCGATGATGTCATACCGTCCGAACGCACTGCCAAACCTGCGTGCCATTTTCAACGCACCATCGGTTGATTCAGCACCCGAGTTGCTGAAGAACACCCGCGGATATCCCGAGGCAGCTACGAGCTGCTCTGCAAGAACCACCTGCGGCTCCTGATAGAAGACATTGGACACATGCATGAATCGACGGATCTGCTGCTCAATGGCATCGATCACACGTGGGTGACTGTGGCCAAGAGCATTAACAGCAATGCCACCCAGCATGTCCAGATATGCACGCCCATCAACGTCATAGATCCGCATCCCCTCGGCACGGTCGATGGCTACATTGATTCGACGATACGTTTGAAACACTACGTGGTGTTCGCGCTCCATGAGCGCCTCGCTGGCCTGCATCGTTTCGGTTGACATTACTTTTCAAGAATCGTGAATTCCACGCGACGGTTCTGTGCCCGTCCTTCATCTGTTTCATTGCTGGCAACTGGACGTGTTTCGCCATAGCCCCGAGCTATGATGCGCGAAGCTTCAACGCCACCGACGGACACGACATAGTCCATTACAGCTCGGGCCCGGTCATCTGACAGTTGCTTGTTATCTGAGTCCTTCCCCATCGCATCGGTGTGCCCGCTGACTTCGATCTTGAGCGTAGGGTTTGTTCGCATAAGCGTTACCAGCTGCTGAAGTTCAGCGGTTGATTCCGGCTTGAGCACTGCGAGCTTGCGGTCAAAGAAGATGTTCTTCAGCTCTACGACAACACCTTTTTCGATCGCAATAAGTTCGAAGTCGCGGCGTGCCTCCGCATACTCGGTGTACTTCGTAAAGTCGAGGTTCTCGCTGACGGCTACAAAGCCCGCTGCTTCGGCGTGCAGGCCGTAATCGGTTCCGGCGGGAAGCGTGATCATGTATTCGCCCGAGCTTTCAGCTGAGCGGGCGCGTCCGACTTCGATGCCGGTCGTAAGATTCACGTAGACAATATCTGCTGCCACTGGTGCCGAGGTCTTCTTGTTGCGCACACGTCCCGAGAGTAGAACAACCGGACGTGGACGCACCTTCTCGGGTAGACGGACGCGGAAGATGTCTCCATACCCAAGGGTATTGGTGTAGGAAACAAAGTAGGCGTACTTACCGTCGGCGGGAATCGTGTACGAAAGATCCCAGTCATCGGTATTGATCGCAGGACCGAGATTCACCGGCTCGGACCAGTTCGTCCACGTAGAGTCAAGCCGACGAGAGACGAAGACGTCGAACTCGCCGAATCCCTCTCGACCATCGGTTGCGAAGTACAGGGAGGTGTTATCCGACGCCAGAAATGGTGTTGCTTCCTGTCCGTCGGAGTTGATAACAGACCCAAGGTTCAACGGCGTAGCATACGTGCCATCAGTCTTGCGCAGACTCACATAGAGGTCTCGGTTACCACGCGTGTCACTTCGCTGAATCGCCATAATCAGCGCTTCGTTGTCATTCGAGATGCAGAACTCAGCGTACTTGCTCTGATTATCAAAGCCATTGATCACCACTGGTTTTGGGGCAGACCAGCTCGCTGACGTACGCGTAGAGATCGCAACACTTCTCAGCTTACTCGAAGGATCGGAATACGTGTCAAGAAGAAGCATGGACGTACCATCCGGCGTGATCGAGCACACGCTGTTATTGCCGCGATTGTTCAGGGGGCCTCCAATATTGTATGCCTGACCCCATGCGCCATCAGCTTGCAGCTCGCTTACCCAGATGTCTTCGCCCCCTCCTCCAATGTTATCCGGAGAGTCCTTCCGGCAGAAGAAAAGCGTCTTCCCATCCGGTGATATCACCGGCTTCAGGTCATCGAATGCACTGTTGACGCCGCTTCCCAGCGTCTCTGACCGCATTGTTGTATCTGGGCCAGAAAATGCGGTGGCCATCACCGGAATGGTGATGGCCAGCAACGCAGCACAAATAGTCTTCGTCAGAGTGATCAATCGGAGATAACCTTACTTGTTCTTGGTGATCTTCATTGAGATCTTTTCGAGAGGGTTGTTGCCACCGTCTTGAGGAGCTGCCACGATGGCATCTGCCACTTCCATGCCACTAACGACCTCACCAAAGCAGGTGTATTGTCCATCCAACCAATCAGACTTGGCAACGCAGATGAAGAATTGTCCACCGAAGCTGTTTGGATCTTGCGTACGCGCTGCTGAAAGCACACCACGAAGGTGTGGCTTGTTGGAAAATTCCGCTGGAACCTTGTCCTTGTAGCCACCAGAGCCCCACGTGTTGCGTGGACCATTCTTGCTGTTTGGGTCGCCACCTTGGATCATGAAGTTGGCAATGCAACGGTGAAAGGCAGATCCATCGTAGAAGCCTTCTGCAACTCGGGCATCAAAGAATGCGCAGTGCTTTGGAGCAACATCCGGCCACAGGCGCAGGACGATCTTGCCGAGGTTGGTGTTTCCTTGAGTGACTTCGATAGTGTACATAGGTCCGTTTCCTGGGTTAATTGGTCCGTTCGGTTCAGCATCTACCGCACAGCTTGTGCCAATGATCGATGCAATAACGATGAGGGAAAGAGCGAAAAGACGCATAGTGATTTGTCTCCGAATGGTGATGATCGTGATGAACAGCTGAATATCGGGTTGTTTTGTGATTACTTCCTGCGAATCGACGTCACGGCGATCGCCGACTTCGGTATGCCGTCGGAATCCCCCAGCGGTCCGGGTTCAACTTCGACATTCCCGATCTTCGACACGACATCCATTCCGTCAATGACGCTGCCAAAAATCGTGTATTGGTATGGAAGTGCCGCAGCTTTTTCGAGACAAACGAAGAATTGGCTGGTTCCGGAGTTCGGGGCAGCCTTGCGGGCCATGGCAACAATCCCAGGTCGATAGCCCCGGCGGGCCGACGGCAGAGAGTCGTTCAGCTCGTCGGCAAGGGGCTCTCCGGTGGCTGTTGAGCCCCCTCGTCCCCACTCAGCTCTGAGCTTTCTGTCGCGGGTGATGGGGTCACCCATTTGAACCACAAAGTTCTTCGCAACCCGATGAACCGCGATGCCGTCATAGTACTTCCGATCGATCAGAGCAAGAAAGTTCGCGACTGTCTTCGGGGCATCCTGACCATAAAGCTCGACCTCGATGGCCCCCTTCGAAGTAGAGATCACCACGGTATCGGTCGCAACGGCGCCTGTTAACGAGTCGATCGGAGGAACGCTAAGCGTCTCGGCTGGAGTTGTGATCTGGCGAACAGTCTCAACAGGGGGCTCTGCCTTTGGATGGCATCCGGTGAGAAGAATCGCTAATCCAAGCGCCACGCGATACATCACAAACACCGCCATTGTTCGTGTGCGGAGGAACTTGAGAAG
>JBJTEQ010000141.1:0-13346 GCA_046092945.1 Kapaibacterium sp. (SeqCode) | reverse complement strand
AAGTACATCTGGATCGGCCACAACCTGCAGGTGAAGCGTTGTATCGCTCACGCCAACCCCTGTTGCTAGGCGCAGACCAGTAAGCTTCAGCGCTATCGAGTCACCCGGTTCAATTCCCGGCAGTGACACTACCACGTCGCGCGTTGTTCGAGGCACAACAGAATGGGCCGCGGACGTTGTACCCGCAGAAACACCAATCTGCACACTCTCTCGCGACAGAGACGTGAGATCGAGGTCATTCGAAGAAACCACATGGAGCTGCATCCCAGCGCGACACTCAGACTCCTTGACGAAGTCCCGTTCAAGAGCAAATCGCACAGCATCATCACCACGAAAGACTGTGACGATGTTCGAAGACTCGGAAAGTCCGTTCGGCGCACTTACAACAGCACGCACGGCAAAACGCACAACTGGCCCATCAAGGTCTGCACGGCCAACAGTGCTGGTGTTTGCCGTCGATGAACTCATGCGTCGGAAGGCTCCTCCCGGCAGTGCCTGAAAGAGAACACATTCAGCAGAATCTGTCGGTGTGAACCAGTCAAGTACCACGCTGTCACCCAGCCATCGTGCTCGTAGCGACATTGGTGCGGCCACCTTCTTGGTTGGAAGAGCCTGGGTGAAGGCGAAGGAGGTCATCGCACCGACTTCACTGACCGTGACGCCATATCCCAGTTCGTTGCGTCCGTCCGCGTCAAGATCATGCACAAGCACGCGGGGCGAGGCAACGTCGTCGATGAATCGTTTACAGGCGATCATCGTGTCGGAGCCAACCGCCGACCGGCCAAACACATACAGTCGCGGGAATGCGCAGAGTGTCATTTCCTGGCCGGGCTGATCATCCAGCTGACCAATTGTAACACCGTTACGATAGCCGATGCCATAGCGGACACCGGCGATTCGTTCACTCCACGCGGATGTGAATGCGTCGTTACCCGATGATTGCAGTAACGTGTAGGTCCATAATGATCGCCCGTAATCACCGTTCTCATCGGCCTCTGTGTCATCAGGCACACCGAAGAACACATCAGGTCGGCCATCGCCGGTGACATCGCCACTGGCAACGAAGCCCGAGCCCCCTACCCCTTGGCTGGTCATGGTATGCGTTACTTGGAAGGAGGTACCGCTCCATTCAGCGATCACGAGGTCCCCATCAGTATCCCCAAAGGCGATCTCCATACGACCGTCACCATCGAAATCACCGGAGCCAATACTGATCTCGTCTACACGATTCCGGGCATTGTTTGCAGCAGGGGGCGTGGGGTTCTCAACTGACCCCAGCAGACGGAATGTGGAACCTGAATATGCGAACACCTGAGCACCATCATCAGCAAGAGCAACAATCTCCTCGCGACCATCTCCATCGATGTCGGCCAACCCAGCAGCGTTCAGTTGGCCAGTAGTGTCGGCGAAGATCACTCTCGCAAATGGGCTGCCCCCTGCCTGCTGCTGCTCCAGAAGCACAACTTTGCCAACGCTGTGAACAAGCACATCGAGCAGGCCATTGCCATTGGCATCACCGATTCCACGTGGAATGTAGACCTCGGGGATGGAGTCACGCGATATCCATGTCCCGTTCACTAACTGACGCGTCACAAGTCCGCCGAAGCTTCCATTTGCGAGATCGCACATGACCACAGTCGGCACACCATCGAGGTAGATGTCCCGCACATCATTGAGAACGTATCCGGTCCACGGTGCACTGCCAGCAGAGCGCCACGCTGCATCAGCTCCAGCCCCCTGAGAGACGGTAGCGAGGCTCAGCGTCGTATCCCATGAAACACCGACGTCTGGCGCACAGCGAAGGCGTATGCTTCGGTCACCACGTGACACGAAGGTATCGGGGACAATGATGCTGTGACGCCGTGATCGACCTGTCGATTCAGCGAGAGTGATAGAAGCATCATCCGTGAGAATGGCGCAGGAGCATGGACGATTTGTTGTCACCGTCACAACTGACGTTCGTCGGTCGGTCTTCCATGCAGACACCACTTCTGTCGCGAGAATGGCAAATCGCGAGCTGTCGACAAGACGAATGCGACGAAACACATCCAGCGGACGTCCATCGCTGCTGAGCACGCGTACGCGAAGCGTTACCAGCTGACTAGCGGTTTGTGGTAGGAGTACTCGCGCGATCAACCCATCACGCACTGCTGTGGGTCTGCGCGAGAACGTTGTCCACGTTCGGGGCGAAAGTCCCTCACCCCATGCTATCTCCGTTCCCGCAAAGCTTGCCAGCATCGTGCTGCCCGTCACTTCGATCTCCGGAGTGCGCAATGGATCGATCTCCGCTTCATTCGCTGGCGAGGTGATCTCCACGCGACTCCATGCCCCATCAGAAAGAGCTGCATCAGCTTGTAAAAGTCCGGCACCAAAAAGGTCATCCCAGCCCGGCTGACCCAGATCAACAGAGCGCTGCTGCAGAGTGGCGCGGATGTTGGAGATAGGCATCGTCGGAAAGCGCTCTCGCATCATCGCAATTGTTGCTGCCACGAAGGGGGCTGAGAAGGATGTTCCGTTGACAGATCGATACCTCGATCCCACCGATGTGGTAACGATGGCCTGTCCAGGCGCTGAGAGGGCAACGAGGGGGCCCGTTGACGAGAATGGCGAGCGCCGATTTTCATCATTTGTCGACGCTACGGAAATCACTTCATCATATCCGGCAGGAAACTGACGTGAGATCGTGCCGGTATTCCCTGCGGAGGCTACCAGCACACAACCGCGAGCCGCAGCATAGCGCACGGCATCGCGCATGAGCGGCGAATCTACGCCATCGCCAAAGCTCATGTTAATCACGTCAACACCCTGCTGAGCCAGATACACAATGGCTGTGGCGATGTCATCTTCTTCTGCATTGCCAGTGGCATCAAAGGCCCTGACGATGCGCAGTCGGGCATCGTAGGCAAGGCCGGCGATTCCCTTTCGGTTGTTTGGCGTGGCGGCCACAACTCCCCCTACCAGCGTACCATGGCCCTGCTCATCGAATGGGATGGGATCGTAGTATCGATCATCACCAAGGTTACGAACGCTCTGATCCACCACGTCGATGCCGATCACATCGTCAATCACGCCATTGCCGTCGTTGTCAAGCCCGTCGAGATCTCCAGGCACGCCACCGAGTGTATCCGTTGACGCCCACGGGTCAAACCGACGGTTGCCATTTCGATCTTCCTTGGAAGAAATGTCAAGCGCATCAACGAGATCTTCATGCGTCCAGTCGATACCGGTATCAATGATGCCGACGACTGTCCCTTTGCCGGTGGCGCGAGTCCATGCCTTTGCAGCTCCGATGCGATGCAGCGCATACTGCCGATCAGAAAGAGAGTCATCCGTAAGCACAACATCATGGAGGCGGAATCGAGTTAAGGGGCGTACCGATTCCACGCCCGGAACATTCAGCAGCGCTGACGGATCGGCACTGCTGGGAATGTCAATGACGACGTATCGGTTAAGCCGCTCAAGCAAGGCCATCTCTTCGGAGCTCTGCTGGCGCTCTTCCGTCTTCGGTGACGAGAGCATAGCGACAACCGCTGGTCTTGGCTTGGTTGCGAGACTCTCTGCAGGCAGCTGCGCGCTCGTAGCGAGCCGCACGACGAAGCGCCGCTGCGCTTGACTGCATGTGGCAGACAGGAAAAGAAGTACAATGATCGCTGACCAACGGTTCATCACGACAACTACAGACCAGTGGTGGAAAGATCACGTCGGGCAAATGCCAGAGCAAGTCTCAGCATCGGCAGATCGGTATCCGTTTGAAGATGCTCACGCAGATGACGGATCTTGGCGTATCGATGGTATCGAACATACTCAAGAACCTGCGCATAGAGCTCATCATCAACAAGGCGCCCCCTATCGGTGAGCTTGCCCTGTTCGAGAAGTTCTTCCAATGTCCTCGCTGCGGTTGCTGGACTCATCCGAAGTGTCTGGACTATGTCAGCAAAGGTGGTACCGCTCTTCTGAAGCAGGTCCATCATCAGTTTTGTGGAAGGGGGAGTTACGGCTACACCAGATTGTTGTCCCTGCGCATCCCGCAGGGCCGCAAGAACATCCTTGCCATGCTGCGCAAGGAAGAGTCCACTTCCGTGCGCCCCAGGTTTCAGCTGTGCAAATGACCCCGGTGCATCCCGAGCAATGCGGTCGAGTTCCTCATCGGTGACAAGGCTCTGGGCCGATGTACCGGCCAGCTGTGCGAGGCGTTCCCGCATGGCAAGAAGTGCTCCGCGTCGGTTCCGCACTGTCGCATCAGATGCGTTATCGGAAGAGGCATCTGTTTCTTGTGGACGCTCTCGACGCAGATCAAGCGGCCGACTATCGTCAACACCCACCGCAAGACCCTCCTCGGTGGCGCCGATAGTTGGGTACAGATCTGCGGTCTTTACCAGCCAGGCGCGATCCAGTGCTTCATCGATCGCCTCGAGCACCTCTGCTCGACTACGATCGCGGAATGCTCCCCAGCATCGTGCACGATCGAGGCGATATTCACGAACCTTGTCAGAGAGTACGCCTCGCACAACGTCTGCCACTACATGACGTCCAAAGCGTCCACGAAGCTGCCATGCCACGCTAATGACGGCATTGATGATTGGTGCCTGTCGAGCCGATGGCTCGGCGCGGCGCGACTGTTGCAGACACGATGAGCAGCGTCCACAGCGAAGCATTCCACTGGCATCGCCGAAGTACGAAAGGATATAGTTCTGCTTGCATTGACGCGTCTCGGCATAGCCGATCATGACATCCAGCTTCTGGTTCGCCCTGGCACGTCGCTCGTGAATGGCCACAAAGTCTATCGGCAGATCATTCGGCGCTAAGCGCGGACCAAGCACCACCAAGCCCCCTCCACTTTGCGGCGGACGATAGCGGATCAGTTGAGCCATGTGCATTGCCCCGAGAACCGAAGCCAATTCTGCTGCAGCCACGTCGCTGCGGCGAAGGAGCTCGGAAAGGGGCACATCAATCTCGCTACCAACGTCGAGATGACGAATATGACGAGCAATAAGCTCTGTTGCAGCACGCCGTTGCTCACCAACCGATTGGGTGAAGCTATCCAACCGAGCATGTGACGTTCTGAGCTGTATACGTGCCTGACCGTGCGCTGAGGTGCGGATGACGAGTCCCGCGCGCTCCAGGGCTGCAAGGGAGCCACTGACCAGAGCAACCGAGATATGCAGACTTGCCGCGATACTCGTTGCATCAGCCATAACAGGATCTGAACTCGCCACGCCAACGGCCACGCCGAGTCGCTCGGCTATAGAGCCATATACAGCACGAATGTTCTCGGGCTCCGGATACGTACCGGCGATGAAGAAGTCCATAAGCCGGCGGTCATCCGACTGATACAGAAGAACGCACTCCGACATTTTCCCATCGCGTCCGGCCCGACCAGCCTCCTGATAGTATGCTTCGAGTGTCTGCGTCAGATCGCAGTGGATAACTGCCCGTACGTTAGCCTTATCGATACCCATGCCAAAGGCATTCGTCGCAACCAGCACGTCGAGAGATCCCGAAAGAAACTGATCCTGGATCTCTGATCGTCGCTCGGGCGGAAGACCGGCATGATAGGCCTGCACACCAATACCCCGCTTACGGAGCTCATCGGCAACCGTTTCAACGCGTCGGCGCGACCCGCAATAAACGATGATACTCTCGGCAGGATGTGCACGAACGCGGCGCGTGATGTATTCGACCTTCGAAGCGGTTGGCTCAACGTTGAACGTGAGATTCGATCGGTGAAATCCCCGCACGATCTCGAGAGGATCCTTCAGCGACAGCGCCGTTGAGATATCCCGCCGAACGTCTGGCGTAGCAGTAGCCGTGAGCGCAACGATCGGAACGCGCGACCGATGTTCGAAGATCGATGGAATTCGGCGATAGCTCGGACGGAAGTCATGTCCCCACTCGCTCACACAGTGCGCCTCATCAACGGCCACAAGGCTCAACGGAATCGGCTGTAGCGCGCGTCGGAATGAGGCGGATTCCAACCGCTCGGGGGCAACGTAGAGAAGCTTCAACTTCCCTGCCTGTGCCTGACGCAGAATAGCATCGATCTGATCTTCCTGCAGTCCGGAGTGCAGACTTGCCGCCGCAACGCCGCGCTCTGCTAAGCGCTGCGTCTGGTCCTGCATAAGGGCAATCAGCGGAGAGATCACCAGCGTAACGTGAGGAAAGATGATCGCTGGTATCTGGTAGCAGAGAGACTTACCGCCCCCTGTCGGGAGAACTCCTACAACGTCTCGTCCCGAGAGGACGGCACGCACAAGGTCGGTCTGCCCGTCCCGGAAATCGTCATGTCCGAAGACATCGCGCAGGATGGATCGTGCACGTTCGAACATGGTCTGGTGCGGACGTGTTACGCCGAGGCGACGCTGCCGACAACAAATGATCCGGCGTCCTGCGTGCGACGCAGCACTTCATCAACATTATCTGGATGGACGACCATGATCATGCCAACACCGAGGTTGAAGACGTGTCGCATCTCATCGTCGGCAATGTTGCCGGCATACTGGATGAGGCGGAAGATCTCCGGTGTTATCCACGAGCCCCATTGAATGTTAAGGGCCTGACCCGCCTGAAGGATCCGCGACGTGTTGCCAACGATACCACCCCCGGTGATATGCGACAGCCCAGAGAGAAGGCCGGCATCGAGAAGGGGCTCCATCACGCGCAAGTATGAACGATGCACCGCCAGAAGGGCTTCGCCGACCGTTGTGCCGAGTGCATCAACGTATTGATCGACGCGATACGTCGGGAACAGTGCCGCACGTGCAAGCGAGAATCCATTGGTGTGCAGACCAGTGGACGGAAGACCGATCAACACATCATCCACGACAACGCGGCTTCCGTTGAGGATCTTCGGCTTGTCCACAACACCAACGATCGTCCCCGCCACATCATAGTCGCCGTCCTTGTAGAGCGATGGCATTTCGGCCGTTTCTCCGCCGAGCAAGGCAGCACCATTCTGGCCGCAGGCTTCGGCAATCCCCTTGATCACGTCGCGCGCCACACCGCGCTCCAGACGTCCTGTGGCAAAGTAGTCGAGAAAGAACAGGGGGCGGGCACCGCAGGCAAGGATATCGTTCACGCAATGGTTGACGAGACACTGGCCGACCGTGTCGTGCGTACCGGCCATGATGGCCACGTTGAGCTTCGTTCCTACGCCGTCGGTGCTGGCAACCAGCACAGGGTGCTCGAGAGACGGAAAGCGTGCATCGAAGAAGCCGCCAAACAGACCGATCTCACTCAAAACGCCCGGTGTGCGCGTGGCTTTGACGAAGGGCTTGATGTCATCGACAAGGGCTTCTCCCGCTTCAATGTCAACGCCGGCTGATTTGTAATCCATAGTGCTTGGACGTGGCTGAGGTTGTGTGAATTACCGGACCGGCTCCCATTCATCCGACGTGGAGCGCCCCCTGAAAAGGACGCTCAGTCCATTGATGGTCCACGACCAGATGACCCGAAAATACCCAAACTTGCGGAACCGTCTCGGCGACTCATACACAAGCAGCTCGTGAGCGAAAAGCACACGACCCTTCATGCCAACGCGCGCAAGCAGATCGAAATCCTCACCTGCAACGAGATGCGTTTTGTAGCCCCCAACCGACGCAAACATCTTACGTCTCACCACCTGACATTCACCACGACCGGCACCGATGCGGAGCAGGGAGAGTAGTCTGACGTAGTTGTTGTAGTAGCCATGAAACAATCGGTCAGCCCAACGCTCATCAGACGGAACAAATCGTACCGGACAGGCAAGGGCCGAGGCTCGGGCATATGGTCCGCGCCTTCCGGCAAAGTCCTCCAGTGTGCGCGTGAATTCGTCAAGATGCGCAGGCATCGTGTCGCCATTAATGAAGACCAGCACTTCCCCTCGTGCTTGCTGAGCCCCCTTGTTTCGTCCCTCGGCAATGGTCTGGCGTCGGCCTTCTGTGTGAACCACCACATTGTCTGCATGCCGTCGTGCAATCTCGAGCGTGGCGTCAGTGCTTCCTCCGTCGCTAACGATCAGTTCTGCAGCGTGATTACGCCGCCACTCGGGACTGAACACGCTCAGCGTTGCATCGAGGAGCTTTTCTTCTTGGAGCGTCGGCACAATGACGCTGATCGTGACCGACGACGGCGCACTCACAGGGGCACCACAACGGCAAAGGGATAAAGCACCGCAAAGCGAACACCATCGTCACCGAATTCAAGGGTGGGGCCGGGAATGCGAATGTAGTTTAGTCCCTGGCGCACGTAGTTGAGCACACCGACGGATGACTCGGGGATGATCTTGAGCCAGTCGTAGTCGATACCGATCATCATGCGCCGCTTCACCGGACGCATCGAACCGTCCGCCGGGTTCTTGACTTCGTAGTCGCGACACCCATATCCAACACTGATGGTCATCCAGTCCGGCCAGTGCGCAGCCAATGATGTGGGTAGCATATTCTCCACGTTGAAGTTCAGCCAGAACGTCGTGGCGTTATAGTCATCAAAAATGGTCAGGGGGCGTTCCGTTGTAGCCCTGTCACCGACCAAATGGGCCGGCACATAACTCCATCGAGGCGTTACATTTTGCAGGGCCGGTACAAGATTCCGAGCCGCATAGAAGGCGGCGCCGGTAAAGTTCGATAGCGCATCTGATGGCGAGAAGCCCCATGTTACCGCATAGCCATCCTGAATCTCGACCATCGTCATGTACGCAAGCCCAACGGATGCACCGAGCCACGTGGAAGTGGTGTAGTCGAAGCCGCATTCCATGAGAGCATCGCCCATGATCGTGCTCATGGTGAAACCCGTAAAGAAGTGTCCTGCTTTATCAAGATAGCGGGCATAGTCACCGTCCTCCTGCACATGGAACGCACCGCTGCGGCCCCACCACGAGTCGGACATCTGCATCTGCAAGCCAACAATCAAACCAGTGTATGCCGTACCGATAACTGCTGTTGGCAACAGCTGCACATCGGTAACACGCCGTGGAGTGCTGCCGGTAAAGGTGTACCTCGGACGTCCGGCATCGGTGAACTCTGCACGCGACAGATACAACGAGTCGTTGACCTGAGCCGATGCCATCGTTACCGTGAGCGTCAGCGCCCACAGCCAGGTGCTACATCTCATCTACCTGAACGCGCATGTTTACAACGCGCTTATCGAGCAGTGCGGGAAAGTAGGCCACCACATCACTTGGCTTCGGACGGCCACCAGAGAATCCTGTTACGCTTGGTGGCCCAGTAAGAATGAGCGGCGCGATCTCCTTGGCAAAGCCTTCAACGGATCGTCTGTCGCGTCCGCGCACACCAATGCGCATCATCACTTCATTCGGAACGATCGGCGCAGCAATAGCCCCATGGCAGGCATTCATGCCAATGTAATCCGTGCGCACTTCATCGAAAGTAAGCCCCAGCATATCGAGGCGCTGGCGGAGAATCCTGTCAGCAGCCTGAGCCTTTTCATAGGCATCCGGAGCTGAATACGTCAGCGATCCGAAGGCGACAAATCCATCCAAATAGGAAGCGCTGACCTTGTAGGTTGGGGTAAAGGGGCGACCCTTTATCCCGAAGACCCGCACGCGATCGTTTCCAAGGTCTTCGAGGTGGATCGACGAAAAATCGGCAATACAATCCGGGGTGATATAGGCCTCGGGATCTCCGATCTCGTACATGAGCTGTTCGCTCACCGTTTCGCGGCTTACAAGTCCGCCAGTGCCCTCGTGCTTTGTCACGACAAAGCTTCCATCCGGATAGGCCTCAATGATCGGGAAACCAACATCTGCCATGTTGGGCAGTGATCTCCAGTCGCCAAGGAAGTTTCCGCCGCTTGCCTGAGCACCGCATTCATTGATATGCCCGGCAACCGTGCCTGCGGCCAGCAGATCCCAGTCTTGCTCGCCCCATCCAAACTCATGGATCATCGGAGCAAGCGTAAGCCCAGTATCAGTTGTCCGTCCAGTGATAATGATCTGAGCTCCGGCACGCAGCGCTTCAACAACCGGCCAGGCACCGGTGTAGACGTTGGCGCTCAGAAGCTTGTCCTTGACGCTGGCAATCGGCTCACCGGATTCCATGTGCTTGAGCTCGTGCCCTTCAGCAACAAGTCGCTCGATGTCCGGAAGAATGTCATCGCCGAGAACGACGCCGATCTGTAGGCCGCTGATGCCAAGGCGCTTTGCCACTTCGAAAATCCGATCGCGTGCGGCCAGAGGGTTCACGCCACCACCATTGGTGATGAGCGTGATACCCTTTTCGACGATCGTCGGCAGGATCTGCTCACAGACGTCAATGAGGTCTTTGGCGTAGCCAAGCTCTGGATTGCGCATACGCTGCTTCTGCAGGATCGACATCGTAACCTCTGCCAGGTAGTCCATGACGAGGTAGTCGATTGGTCCACGGGTAACCTGTTCGTAGGGGGCTTTCTGGAGGTCACCCCAGAATCCTTGACCTGAGGCAATACGGATAGAAGGTTTCATGCGCTGATGGAGTATGGGCTAGTCGTCAGAAACACCGACGTGGCTTATCTGTGCCGACGTGGATTGCCGCAATCGCGATTCAAGAACCGCCCGGCGGAACGGGAAAATACGAAACGCTACGGCCTCACCCTGCGAATGTGATACCGTAACGGTGAGCCAAAGGCGAGCATTCCTCATCTCGACACTGGTAATGTCGGCGTATGGGATCACGACTGGGCCCTGCCGAACGATAGGACGGATAACGATACTTTGGGTCCGGAGTCGAGTCCTCTGGAAAAACAGTCGAAGGATGATCTGGGTCATCTGCACGCCCCCTACCAGGGGGAGCGCATACCGAAAAACCGTCGGCGGCTCGGTATGATAGCAGGTGAGCCCGACAACGATGGTAACCGCTACTCCCAGCAACGACAGCAGCATTCCCGGGGCACTGATCAGCAGTAGAAGGTCCTCGCCACAGCGGTGCCGACGCAGCTCAAGGTCATCGAGGACCTGTCGAAACGCGAGCGCTCCGAAGAGGAGAACCGAGAACGCAAACGCCACATAGGCCCCGTGCTGAAACACGGTCCAGGCATCATACGGATTCATGACCCACCATGACAATTTTCTCCTCGGAGCATGTAGGTATTTGCATCATATTTGTGCTTCCGAATTCCATTTGAACACGATCCATCACGTCCAATGGATCAGCTCGCCCAGCGACTACAACAGGAACGCCTTCGACGCGGCCTTTCCATCTCCGAGCTCGCACAGAGAACGAAGATACGGGAACCGTATATCCATGCACTCGAGAGCGGAACGTACAACGTTCTTCCTTCGGTCTACGTTCGTTCGTTCGTCAAAACACTCGGAGCCGAACTTGGAATTCCGGGTGTAGAACTCAACCGTCTCGTATCGCAATCGATTGATGGCAATGAGGAAAAGACTTCGTCCCGACAACGGTCGCAGGCTGAAACTCCTGATGCGCCAACCAGCACCGGACGCGCATTGCCAAGCGATCCGTTGGGACGAATTGTCGATGAACTTCGTTCACGAGTAACAAAGCAAAGTGTAGGACATTCATTTGCAAATGTGTTTCGTGGACGTCGACGCATTGGGCTGGTTAGTGCGGTTGTTGTGATCATCGCCGTGGGAATCTGGCTGCTCAGCGGGCCCTCGGATTCGGAACGTACAGACATACCAGCCGAGATCATCGACGTTTCTGGCAGTGAGCAGGACAGCTTGATTCTAACTGCGATTACGACTGATACTGCCGAGCTAACGATCACCATGGATGGCGAGCGCAGCAGCAAGTACGTCGTCTTACCGGGTAATGACTACCGTTGGAGCGCGATGAAGCGTTTCACGATAAGTAACATCTTCAATGCCGGCGCCATTCAATTCTCGCGCGATGGCAAGCCCCTTCCCATCTATGGGAAAAGGGGCGAAGTCCTTCGAGAGCTGGTCATAAGCCGCACCGAAGTTGTGGCATCCAATTCATCAAAGAAGATGATCACTGCCCCGGCAGACCCTGAGCGGGCTCGCCGCGATTCCATCATTGAACAGCGTCGACGCGACTCCGTGCGAGCGGAGCGACAAAAGGAACGCAAGCGTCGCGCAGAAGAAGTGCGCAAGAACCCTGGTCGAGCGAAAAAGGCTCCGGCTAAACCGTTGCGTGCGCAGCGTCAGCAAACCACCGAGCCGAGAATCACCAAGACTCCCCCTCGTGCAGTTCGGTAGTGCTCGTCTGTTACGTAGTCATCTGCGCTCGTACGACGTCATGAAGTCGTATGACTCCCACAAGAGTCTCCCCTTCAACTACGGGCAGGACAGATATGGAACGTTCGCGGGATTCCATTACGAGGAGTGCCTGATGGAGTGTGGAATCAGGAGTGATCACTGTTGGTGATGTTGTCATTACATCGTTGACACTACTTCTCGACAATTCGACAGTGCGTTCAACAAGCCTGCGGACATCACCGTCTGTGAGAATGCCGCAAAGACTGCGATCAGTCGCCACCACGCAAACAATACCCAAAGCGTGATGATCAAGCACGTGGATAGCATGCTCCAACGTGCTCTTCGACTCTACAAGGGGCAACGAAACACCTGAATGCATGTGCTCACCGACTCGCTGTCCGAGGAGAGAGCCGATCGTACCCATGGGATGTGTCCGTGACAATGTTTCGATCGAATCCGGCATTCGGTGCGCCAGGCTCATCACGAGCAGATCGGCCATGATCAGAGCCGAAGTGGTACTGGCTGTCGGTAAAATATTCGTACGATCGTATTCCCGTTCAATTGGTGTACAAAGTGAATAGTGCGAGCGCAACGACAACGTAGAAGTGCGTCGGGAAGTGATGCTGGCAATCACAATGTTCTGTCCCTTCACGACATCAAGCAGCTGAACAAGCTCTTTCGTCTCGCCACTCTTTGAGAACAAGACCAGCACCGTTCCGGAACGGACCAAGCCGAGATCACCGTGGAGGGCATCAGTGCTGTGCATGTACGTTGCAGTCAGTCCCAAGCTCGTAAGCGAGGCTGCAAACTTCCGTGCAACAAAGCCGGACTTCCCTACACCAGAGCACACGATAGCCGACGAATTCTGAAGCGCCTGAACGACTGCATCGAATTGCTCATCGAGTTCAGACTCGAGCATATCGATCGCAGTATGCTGCAGTCGTAACGCTTCGACGATGTCAGCTGGTAATGACCGGTTCTTCATGGTTGCGAATATGGTAATAAAATGAAAAGCCCCCGACGCAGGCGCCGGGGGCTTTTCGAAAAACGATATCTGTCGAATTAACGAACGATCGTGAGTGTCTTTGAAAGGACTGTTTCGCCGACTGTCAGCTTGTACATGTACGAGCCACTAGCGACATCCGTTCCATCTTCGCGACGACCGTCCCACTCAACGGCATAAGCGTTCTGC
>JBJTEQ010000140.1:0-4625 GCA_046092945.1 Kapaibacterium sp. (SeqCode) | reverse complement strand
CTCCATGGTTACGGTGCGCTGCACGGCTGTGCAGCTGTCATACGCATCACCAAAAAGCTGCATGATTGCGGGGCTTCCCAGGCCATCGTAACTGAATTCTATTGCACCACTGGTGCGACCCAGATCAGAAGGCGTAAAGCGCAGATTCATCAGCCGTGTCTCACCCGGTTTGAGTACGAAACTTCCACCGCCGGACTGGGTGCTGAAGTCGACAGCGTTTGGACCGGCATGACGTGCGCCGGTGATGGTAATCGGCTCTGTGCCGGTGTTTCGAATGCCAGCCACCCGGAGAGAATCCCTGGATGTGCCGATGGCAATGCGACCGAAGTCGACAATAGGACAGACAACCTCAAGCGTCGGAGCAAGGCCTACACCGCGAATCGACCTCGTGAGAACCTCACTCTGCGTTTCGATAACGATCTGCGCCTGGTGCAGTCCAACCCGCTGCGGCTGGAATCGTAGCTCCCCGATACGTGAACTGCCGGGAGCAACACTATACTCCGGCAATCCTGAGACAAGTGAAAAGGCAGCTGCATCCGCTCCTGAGAAGGTTATCCGCCGCACCGTAAATGGATATGTTCCAACATTTCCAACAAGCCCCTTCACCACCGAGTCCTTCGATGTCCCAACGAGACAACGCTTCATGTCAACGTCGATAGCAACGGGAAGGGGCTCAACAATTGCAAACACAGAATCAGATTCATCCTGCTGAAGTGGCTCTTCGTCGATCGTCCACAATTTTATGGTACCGTCGAGCTTTGCAGCAGCCAGTGTTTTACCGTCAGGACTGATCGCTACCGCCGTCGTTGCAATCCCGGTGTTGGGCTGGTCAAGAGTTCGGATGAGTATTCCCGAGCTGACGTCCCAGAGGTCAACAAAGTACCCGCAGCCTGCAGCAAGAACGTTCCCGCTACGGCTGAAAGCTATTCCGCGGACATAGCCATTAGTAGATGTCACCGTGATAACGTCCTGCTTGCTGTAGACATCAACAAGGTGGACAGTGTTCTTCACGGAAAAGGCAAGAGTTTTTCCATCAGGACTGTACGCAAGGCTGGCATCGCTGACATCCTTGTCGTACGTGTACAGGTTGTGAATGATCTCACCCGTTATGGCATTCCATAGCGTAACCTGCAGTATACTGTTGGTTCCGCCAAGCGTTGCCATCGTCATACCATCGGGGCTGAATATCACCCGACGAATTCCACCACGGCGAACAAGCGTTTGGATGGGTTTACCGGACTTCGCGTTCCATAGCGAGAGTGAACCTGCTACGCCTCCTGTATCGACCACATAGCCGGAGGCAACCATGCCGCCGTCTGGACTGAAGCATACTCCGGGGATACTGTTATTCTCGAAGGTGCGAAGAACACGGCCAGTGGACACTTCACGTATGCTACAGATACCATCCGAGGCCAGGATCGTTGCATTGTCCGGACTGAACATAACGCTCTCAAACGGACGGCCTTGATCAGCGATTGTGCGTAAGAGAGAGCCCGACACCGGATTCCAGATTCGAAGTGTGCCGTCATAACCACCTGTGGCAAGCATTGTACCATCAGGACTGTAGGCAAGACACTTCGCAGCCCCGATATGTCCCTTTTGGACAACGGTCGGACTGCCGTAGAGCCGACCATTCGGATCTGTATACTGGCTGGCCCGGACGAGACAGCTACGACTCGTTGGACGCGGCACGTTCTTCCAAGCGTAGGTCAGACTGCGCGCCGTATCAACGGCTTTCCAGGTTCGGCCTTTGTCGATACTGTACTCAAGCGTCACGAGTTCGTCAGGAGGCACTCCATCCCAGAGGATCACCGTATCACTTCCGACAACAAAGGTCTCACCGCCGTTCGGGTGGACAACGCGAAGCCCCCTATCGCGTGGCTTCTTTCCACGATATCCGCCAGAGGCAAAGAACGTCCGGGCACACACGGCGTTCTCAATCGTGAATCGGCAGTAGTTGTAACTGCTGTCAGTCGCAGTATAGGTCATCGTCAGCGTTGCACTCTCGTCGGGTTGTAGCGCAAAACTCGTTGGCGTCAGCGTGAACGCGGGGTTTGACGGAATTATCTTGGTTACCGTAAATGGCGATCGGCGAGCCGTAACTGTACAGGTTTGCGTCTGGGGTACGCCGATCGTCGGTTTTTCGAATCGGTGGTAGGTTGGACTGACGTCCAACGACGCGACTGATGACAGAGGGATATCATAGCGGCCCTTGCTCTGGAGTCCTCGCCACTGAAGCACAAAGTCTACAGATTCATACTTGCACGCGATATCGCTTAGCCATTCGATTTCACACGGATCCATTCCGCTGACGCGCCGTAGGATAGAAAGATAGACCGCCTGTGCTTCCTCAACAGTGGTAATATTCTCGAAAACGCGTCCGCCCGTGCCGGATGCAATGTCAAAGAGCGATTGCGGCGCGGCCATCCCGAGCGTTACACAATAGATGATGCAGTTCTGTCGATTCGCCTCGTTGACGATGGCAGCAACATTGGGCTCGGTGTTCGGCTGACCATCCGTCAGCATCACGATCACTCGCTTATTGATGCCTTTCCGACTGATCACCAATCCGCCCGCCAGCGGTAGGATCAATGCCCTGTCGTAGTCCGTACCGCCCCCCGGCTGGAGCGTGTTTATCGCTCCAAGAGCACGTTGTCGATCCTTGGTAAAATCCAGGTTCAAGCTGTTGCGGCTATTGAATGTTGTGATGGCACATTCACTTTCTCCAGAAGGGAGTCCATTGACCCATGCGCGTGCCGCAACCTTTGCTAGCTCAATGTTCGGCACAATGCCCGGTCCCTGTGCCATCGAGCCACTGACGTCAATAACCAGCACGGATGATAGCGCCTTGGGCGGCATCGGAGGAGGGCACGTCACTCTCGTGATCGTGCGCCGAACGCCGTTTTCCGTCATCGTCAGATCCGCTACCGTCGGCCGATTCTGATTTCCGGCACCATCGATCGCATAGAACTTTGCCTTCACGATCGGATGCGTACTCGCATCAATGTCGAACAGGTCCAGCGTCTGCGCACGTGCCCCAACACCTGCGATCAACCAAACCAGTAGTGCGCAAAGCGCAGCGTATCCCCTACAATTCATCACCATACGACACATGCTACCACCTTCAAAAAG
This sequence comes from Kapaibacterium sp. (SeqCode), assembly GCA_046092945.1. Taxonomy (GTDB): domain Bacteria; phylum Bacteroidota; class Ignavibacteria; order Kapaibacteriales; family Kapaibacteriaceae; genus UBA10438. The sequence continues at coordinate 1,493 of JBJTEQ010000140.1, read as the reverse complement.
TACATCCGTAAACCGGCTTATGGGGTAAAGCAGGAAATTTTCGTGCCAAATAGGTTTCAGGTTTCAGGTTTCAGGTTTCAGGTGTTGCCGCAAAAAGAAAAAGGCGAGACAACGTCTCGCCTTCTTGGCATGTTCTTGATTTTGGATTCCTGCTTCCGAAGGAATGACTGTGGATTCCTCGCCTTGCCCGTGATGACGGAGCGCTGCGCGCAATTACGGAGTTACCCAACTACCGAATTTCTTGAATATCGGTCCTTGTACACCATACCTGCGTAATTCCGTAATTCCGTAACTCCGTAATTCCGTAATTCCGTAATTCCGTAATTCCGTAATTACTTCTTCTTCTTCGTCGGAGCTGCTGTTTCTTCCGTAGCCACTACCTTCGGTGCGTGGCAGGCGGCAACCAGGGTACCCGGACGCTCGAGGAATTCCACTCCCGGGACGTTCAGGTCGGAGATGTGGATATTCTCGCCCTTACCGAGCGGCGACACATCGACATCGATGTGCGTTGGGATATTGGCTGGATCGACCTTGATCGATGTTTTGTGGAGGGCGTGCTCCATCGTGCCCCCTTCACGAACGCCGATGGCAAGACCGGTAATGTGCACTGGAACCTTCACGATGATCGGCTCGCCTTCGCGCACACCGAGCAGGTCAAAGTGCAGGATCTTGTCCGAGATCGGATCAAACGTCACATCCTTGAGGACGCTCAGGCGCTCCTGACCGTTGATGTTCAGACGCACTGCCTGGGCCTTGGCGGTGTAGACCACCGGACGCAGAGCAAGCGTTGACACGGAGAAGTGCACAGCTTCCTGACCCTGAGTGTAATACACGCCCGGCACGCGGTCGTTTGCACGAAGCTGCTTAGCGATGGCCGCACCCGGTGTGCGTGGTTCTGCTGCAAGTGTGATCTGGCTCATGGTCTGTCCTCGAAGATGTCGTTCTGTACCGTCTGTGTGGAAAGGGGCCGATCAGCCCTGACTCTTGTCAAAAAGTGAACTGATCGACTGATTATCGTGTGTCCGGTTGATCGCCTCGGCAAACAGGCCGGCCACACTCATGACTTCAATTTTCTCGTTGTGCTCACGCAGTGGAATGGTATCCGTCACGTAGAGCTTCGTCAATGCCTCACTGGCTCCGATCTTCTGAACCGCCGAACCCGAAAACACCGGATGCGTGATCACACCGATGATCTGGTTCGCCCCCTGCTTCTTGAGCGCCTCGGCACATTGAACAAAGGTGCTGCCAGTGTCGATTAGGTCATCGACAATCACCACGTTCTTGCCATCAACATCACCGATGATGTTCATCACTTCGGCAACGTTGTGCTTTGGGCGACGCTTGTCAACGACTACCAGATCGGCATCTCCAAGCATCTTGGCGTAGGCCCTGGCCTGCTTGACGCCACCAACGTCGGGCGCGGCTACAGCAACATTCGTTAGCCCGAGTCCCTGCAGCGTCCTAACCGTTACGGTCGAAGCATACAGGTGGTC
>JBJTEQ010000139.1:0-11779 GCA_046092945.1 Kapaibacterium sp. (SeqCode) | reverse complement strand
CCGGCATGGCCGCTGTGATGCCCACCACATTAGGCTTCGTGTTCATGATCTCCGTGAGCGCTTCCCCAAACACCTTCTGATAGGTGGGAGGGGGCGCTACTGGCGGTGGTGCAGAGGCGACAGCCTTACCGGTGATCTTATCCACCTTGCCAATGGCATGCAGGAATTGCTTGTCGCGCTCGGCCGGACCGTACCCCTTGCCCTTCTGCGTTATTGCGTGCAGAAGGATCGGTCCCTTCATCTCGCGAATACCTTGGAGCATCGTAACGAGTTGACCGACGTTGTGACCATTTACCGGGCCGAAGTACCGGAAGCCCAACGCTTCAAACAGCATACCTGGCGTGATGACGGCCTTCATGCCACCTTCGATGCGGTGGGCCAGTGATTTGATGCGATCACCAAAACCGTCCATCTTGTCCGTCATCGTTCCGATTTTCTCACGCAAGCGTCGGCCGCGCTCTGAAGCAAAGAGCTCGGAGAAGTAGTTCGAAAGGGCCCACACGTTCGGTGCGATGGACATGTTATTGTCGTTGAGCACCACCAGCATGTCGCTCTTGATCACGCCGCAATTGTTCATGGCCTCGTATGCGAGGCCACCCGTCATGGCACCGTCCCCGATCATTGCAACGACCTTGTAGTCCAGACCCAGCTGGTCACGGGCCGCTGCCATGCCGAGAGCCGCAGAGATCGACGTTGTGGCATGTCCTGCACCAAAGTCGTCGTACTCGCTCTCAGATCGCTTCAGGAAGCCCGACAGGCCCCCTTTCTGACGGATCGAGTGGAGCTGGTCTCGACGTCCGGTCAGGATCTTGTGCGGATACGCTTGATGCCCTGTGTCCAGCACGATCTTATCATGCGGAGTGTTGAACACGTAATGCAAGGCCACCGTGAGCTCCACTGTGCCGAGACCGGCTCCAAAGTGGCCTCCGACCTTCGTAATGGTGTCGATGAGGAATTCGCGGACCTCATCGCTGACCTGGCGAAGATCCGTTTCGTGGAGCTTTCGCAGGTCGGCCGGTGAATTGATGTCGTTCAGAAACCGATAGTCCAACGTTGTGTCCGGTGTCGTGTGCAGAAGTGTTCGTTAATGGGCTAGCGGCGCGGTGTTTCCACGATCACCTGAACCGTCCGCGAAAGCTGACGTCCGAGTGGCGAGGCATTCGAGAAGACTTCCGTTGCTTCTCCGACGCCATTCACGGAATAGGTGGCTTCCTTGGCGCGCGCTTTGAGAAACGTCCGAACTGCCTCTGCGCGTTCCCGCGAGAGCTTGAGATTGTATTCATCGTTTCCGATGCGGTCCGTGTAGCCGATGATGTTCACTTTTGAGTTCGAACGGATGTTCGGCAGCACCATCTGCTCGAGAACGCTGACGTTATCGGCTGTCAGGTCTGCATCGTCGAAATCGAATAACACAAGCGAGTACTTGTCGATGGTTTTATCAGCGAGATTTTCGGTCTTCTTCTGAACGCTTGAGACGTACTCGACTGGTATTGAACCGGAAACAACCACTGAGTCGGCATCAACGTTACGCACGACGAGATCATAGTCAACTGGCACCTGTGCCGCAGAAAGTTCGTTGGGGCGCAGTGCCCAACTCAGTTTAGCTGGGAGCGCAGTGCCATTAGCTTCCTTCAGAACACGTCCGGCCTGGGAAATAGTCAATGACCAGGAGCGCACGGTGTCACCCTGGAAGTTCGGGTAGAACATCACGACGTCGTAGTTCGCAATGCGCTGGTTGTCGGCAGCAATAACTACCGGAGCAAGAATATCGGGAACGTTCGAGCTCAACTCGATGCGACGGTTCTCGGCGATACCGTCGGGATCATTTGGTGATGATGGCTTGTCGGGGATCGGCGTTGTACGGGTGCTGATGCGTGATCCCTCGATTCCACATGAGCCCACCAGGTACGTCTTTGCCCAGTCTGCCCGAGATTGCGGTAGCCCCTTGGCAGGTTTTTCCGAGCGGCCATCGGCCGTTCCGGTGATAGCAAGTGTGGCATGCGGAACCAGCTTCATACGCGTGGCCACGATATTCAATAGGTTCTTGTTCACCTCGATGGCATCAAGCGGCAGCGAGCTTAACTGAAACTCACCACTGACCGAGGCGTAGCCGGTGGTCTGTTCACCGTCACCTGGCAGGCCCCCTTCAGCACAGAAGATGTAGGGCACAAGGGGGAACATTTCATTGTACCGAACGTCCTCGACGTCGATCGACGAAACCGGTACTTCCTGGTCACTACCGCGGAAACCGGTGATCTTCTCCATGCTGCCCGTTAACACAGGCTTGTCCTTAACCGCCGGCTTTGCATCGGTAAAGCCGATAGAGAGATTTACGCCGAGTCGGAGCTGTCCGAACGACGTTGGAGAAAAAGCTGCCGCGGAGGAAATGTTGGTAAGGGGCAGTGAATAGCTGATGAAGGGCTGCAGTACAACATTTTTGTTGAACACCATCGTGTAACCCAATCCGGCCAAAACAGCGGCACGAGTCGACTGATCGGGTATGTCGCGCTGATCTTCCAACGTCTGTTCATAGGTCGACGAAGATGTTGAGATACGAACGCTCTGGCTGGTGGTGGCCGTCAGCGGTAGGGAGATATCCAAACCAACGAATGGGTGCAGCGAAAGGTCACCAAACAGACCGTAAAATTCTACCTGAGGCGAAAGGTCGACGTACGAGGCAAAGACATCGACGGTGCTGGTTGCCGTGGAATCCGACATTGTCTGTGTGGCCGTTGAGCTTCCGCTGAAAGAGTTGTACGTAACACGCCCGGCAAGATGGATCGTATTCGAAAGGGCATACGCACCCTGAATACCGAACATCGTACCGATTCCCGTTCCCACGCTTGAGAAACGGTACGCCCCGTCTTTGGCAAATGGAGCAATGTTCGGCGTGGTGTCGAATCTAAACGACCGCCACGTCTGAATGGATGGATTCAGAAATGAACCATTCAATCCAGCCGTCAAGCCGATGCGGGCCGACGGAATCACTTGGGCCGCTAGCGGAGTTCCTGCAGTGAGGAGCAGCGTAAGTGCTCCCAAAATGGATCTTTTCATGTCTGCAAGTTACGGGTGGTAAGGGGCTTAGGGGCCGAAACAACGCGGTCAATGCTCCAAGAAGTTTTCGACATGAACCACGGAGCGATATCTTCGAACGTCAGCCTGCACAGTAGCGTCATGAACCAACCAAGCGAAGGCCCGTCAATGATGATTCTTTCACGAACAATGGTCGCAATTGTTGCCCTTTGCGTCTTTGGCAGTGGCTTCTCTCCAGTGCGTGCTCAGGCGAACAAAGAGGCCCTTGCACTTGGCGTCTTTGTTGGGCCAGCGGTCCCCTCGGATGCCGTCTCCAGAGTCTACTCCGCCCTCGATACGCTGGGTGCCGCAACGGCATACAACCACGCGTCAGGTCTTGGCTATCATATTGGCGGACGCGTCAGGTTCGGATTAACTGGTGGCGTGAGTTTCACCGGGGGCGCTTCGGTATCGCGCTTTGCCGGTCAGGACCAGACGGCAGTCCTCAGCGGCGGGCAGACGTTGACGCTCCAAACAGCCACGACGCTGATCCCCGTATCAGCAGGTTTGACAGCCTTTGCCTTTACTGGGCTCGTGGCCCCATTTGCTTCTGCCGAGGTAACGTACACGTATCGGACAGTGACTATTGCAACCGGTAACTCGCTATTGCAGGACATCATTATCAATGCGGCTCGTGTCGAATTGGAGCCGCAGACATCGCGCATCGGTGCTGCGGCAGCGGCTGGGGTCCAATTGGACATCGGAGGATTAAAGCCGTTTTTCGAGTTACGCTATCACTGGACCAATCTTACAGGTGCAGAACCGGGGGAAGCGATGCTATCCTATCTCAATATCTCGCTTGGTCTTCTTTTTTGAGAAGTACACGTAGAAAGGGATCCCGCTGGCCAGAAGTATCAGACCCCATACGGAGTTGACCACTGGCACCGTGCCGGCGTAGTAGTTGGTGATGTCCGAAAAGATGGTGTATCCGATGAACACCACAGCAAACAGAATAAACACGATCGGCACCACTGGATAGCCCCATGTCCGATAGGGACGGGGCGCATCAGGCATCTTACGGCGCAGGATGAATACGCCGGCAGCGCCGAGTGCGTAAAAGCCCCAGCTGACGAAGATCAGCATGTCGGTGAGCATGTCGAACGTCCCCGAAAAAACCAGCACCGACGTCCAGACAAACTGCATGGTCAACGATATGGTCGGCGTGTGATGACGTTCATTGATTCGCTCGGCCACGCGGAAGAACATCCTCTCTTTGGCCAGTGCGTAGTACACGCGTGAACTAGCCAGAATGGTTCCGTTCGATGTGCCGATGGTGGAGATCATCACGGCGAGACTGACAAACGTGGCTCCGAGTGGCCCCATCATCACAAAGGCGGCATCACGGGCGACCGCGGTCGATGCTGCAAGAGCATCGATCGGCAGGATCAGCAGATAGGCAATGTTGATAGCCACGTATACGCCGATGCAGATCATCGTTCCCAGTACAAGTGATCGTGGCACGGTCCTTTGAGGATCTCGCACCTCACCACTTACATAGGTTAGGTTGTTCCAACCATCATATGACCAAAGAGCCTTGTTCATTGCCATTGCCAGTGCAAGCATCAATGCCGATCCGGCCGGCACGCCAATGGTTGAGGGCTGAGCAAGATTACTTATCGACCCGGCAGGGCCTCCAATGGCAAGGGCAACGAGGGCAACAATCGCGGCAACTTTTGCCACAGTAAACACCACCTGAACACGTCCGCCCTCGCGCACGCCGTAGGCATTGATCAGCGTCAGAAGTCCGACGGCGGCTACCGTCATGAGCTTGATGCCGATCGACTGAAGCGGATAGATGGTTCCAAAGGGGAGTGATACCGCAAACGATTGCACCGTTGCATCGTCCAAGTTCCACAATGGGACAAGGGTGTTAAGGTATTCCGAAAACACGAAGGTGATCGAAGCACTCGACCCTGACTGGATCACAATGAACAAAGCCCAGCCATAGAGGAATGCCATGAATTCACCATACATGGCCCGAAAGTACTGGTATTGTCCGCCGGTGATCGGTATCAGTCCCGCCACTTCCGCATTGGTCAGCGCACCAAAGAGGGTCACGATACCAGCGACAACCCACACGCCTATGAGCAGCTCCGGAGAATGCAGAAATCCGGCCATGGCGGAGGGATTCCTGAACACCCCTGAGCCGATCATTCCACCAACCACCATGGCCGTGGTTGTGACCAGGCCAAGGCGTGGAAGGAGAGTGGCCGAGCCGTTCGTTGGTGATGATGGATTTGTCATCTGCTACGGCAAGATAGCACCATGCCTCGAGCATCACTACGGCATATCGTAGCTTCGCAGAGGATTTCGAAAGGTTGCATGGCACTTGTGATCGGATTGTTGGTCGGGTACGTTCTGGCGATTCCACCGGGACCAATTGGTATGGCTGCGATCCGCTACGGTATGATGGGAAGAATGCGCGACGCCGTTCATCTGGCCGCAGGCGCGGGCGTGCTTGACCTACTCTACTGCGTTATTGCAATGTGGACATCGGCGGGTCTTCTCGATGCCATCATGCCGGGGCAGTTTGCCGGAGAGCATGACGTAGCAATCGCCGCAGCCAAGATCGCGATCGCTTTGATAATGGTCGTCGCCGGTATAGTCGTGATGCGGTCCTCAGCAGCAGAGCCGCAGGGTGCGGCACAGACCAGTTCGCCGACCGAACAGAGTAGCCGATGGAAGGGGCTCGCACCATTTATGACCGGTGTGGGATTCGCGGTGACCAATCTGGCTAACCCAACATTCGTCCCATCGCTCATGGTGATGTCGGGTACAATCCGCAGCGCGGGGCTTGTGGGTTTAGCCGCGCAGGATACGCTGCTTTTCAGCGCCGGGTTCGGGGCAGGGAACACCCTATGGCTTGTGACTCTGGGTCTGCTTACTTGTCGGTACCGTCACCGCGTTTCTGATGGAATCGTCGTTATGCTCCGCCGTGGTTTGGCAGTGACGCTGATCGTAGCCGGGGTGTACTTCGGACTGCGAGCCGGCCTTGGCATGCTGCAATAGCGCCTCTCGACAAAGCGACGGATCCGGATCTCATCGAGTCGCTGGAATATGGCGTGGACTTTTTAGGAGTTTCCACGTACTTTGTACCCTGTTGGGGCTTGCGATTCCCAATAGTCTGTCGACGGGAGTACGACGCTTCGGCGTCATATGCGGGGAGAAACCATGCGATCAGTCGCTGCGGCGATGTTGGCCTTCGTTGGGTGTGTGGTCTATGCACACGCACAGATCGGTTCTATCGGCGTGCGTGGTGGCTATCTGTCTGTTATGAATAACACGGACATCCCGGTGCTTTTCAGCGATGGGGGATGCGGCTCATTCTCGTCAGGTGTTTCCTCGGGTATTTACGCCTCGCTTTCGGGGGACTATTCTCTCTTCGGCGATGCACTCGAGATTGGGGGCGGCCTGCTCTATGCGCAGCGGCCGGCGCGACTTTCAACGCGCACGCAGGACGGAATCGAGGTCCTCGATCCGGTTGACCTTGTGTACAAGCCCCTTGTACAGGAACATGTCTTCGAGAGCAATCTCGGATATGTTAGTGTTGAGCTTAGTCTTCGCTCACGTCCTGTTCCATCAATACCCGTCTACATACGGGCAACATTCGATGCCGGGAACCCGGTTGTATCGGCCGATTACGCGCAGACCGAAGAGATCGTCAGTCCCGGATCTATTCTTTATGCCGATGGACGTCAGCGCCGGCCGACCGGCTCGGGAGAGTTTGCCGGACTTGGCACATCAATGGGAGTTTCAGGTGGCATCGGCATGGTAATTCCCGTTGGCACCAATGTCGAGATCTCGCCGGAAGTCTTCTACCGTCTCGGCCTCGGATCGATCTCGTCCTCAGCCCGATGGGAACAGAATATCATCGGAGCTGGAATTCACGTCCGTTATCGGATGATCGAAACAGAAGAGCCCCCCGCTCCCGAGCCGCCGCCGCCGCCTCCGCCACCACCAGTCGTTGACAACACACCGGTTCCGGAGCCAGCAGTGATTGCCTCTCTATCGACGGTGCCGCTGGAGATCCGCGAGACAGTCGTTACCCAGACGTTCCCGCTATTGCCATACATCTTCTTCGATAGTGCATCGGCAGCACTGCGGCCAAGCTATCGTCAGACGTCGAGCATCGCAGGATTCAATGAGCAGGACCTGCCCCGCGAAACGTTGCCGATCTACTATCGAATGCTTGATGTTATCGGATCCCGTATGCGCAGCATGAAGGGGGCTACCCTGGATATCACGGGCACGAGTGATGGCATTGAGGGGTCTGGTGCAGACGTGCGCAGTGCACTGGCGCGCGACCGGGCCACGAGTGTGGCGAGTTACCTCACTACGCGCTGGGGTATCGAAGCTTCGCGGCTGCGTGTTCGCGCCAGCGAACGCCCAGCCGTTGCGTCTAATGAACTCTATGCCGAGGGTGCTGAAGAAAACAGGCGTGTAGAACTTGCATCGAATGACGCCAAGCTGCTCGATCCGATCGTTCATACCCGTTTCAACGAGTACGTGCCAGTACAGAGCCGACATGAGTTCAGCACTGACGTAACGAACCCTGAACGCGCCGATGGATGGACGCTGGACGTGCGCCGGGGCTCGACGCCCCTGGCACGTCGCAACGGACCATTGATGCCCCCTTCGAAGATCACCTTCGATCTGACGCAGGAAATGACCATTCAGCTCGGGCCGATCATCGGCACCGTCGACACACTATCGGCGAACCTGAACATCCGTCAGCCCCGTTACAGTGATGCCAGCGCAGCAACGAGCTTTCCGCTCATCAAAACAGTCAGCAACTTTGAGGTCAGCCGGCTAAGTCTGATCGTGTTTGATTACGACCGTGCCGATATCTCGCCGCAGAACCAGGAAATGATGCGCCGCGTGGTAACAGCGGCTACCGGCAATGGCAGCACTGCAACGATCGTCGGATCGACGGACCGTCTCGGTGAGCTTGATCACAACATTGAATTATCGGTTTTACGCGCGAAGTCAGTCGAAAACTTCGTACGTTCGATTGCCCCGACGTTGCAGATCAAAGATGTCAAAGGTGTGGGCCCGAATTCTACACTCTTTGACAACTCGCTGCCAGAGGGGCGTTTCTACTGTCGAACCGTCACACTGCAAATCACAACTCCATTGAGGGAGCCATGAAACGACGTGACCTCTTTCGAAGCATCGCTCGATCATCCGTCAGAGCAGATGCACCACTTGATCAGCCATTGCAGGTGATCGGTGGTATTGAGGAATACACACAGCCTCTGACGCTTGACGATGTGCTGCATCTGTTCCGACGGCTGAGCTATGGCATTACCATGCCGGCAGCGAAGGCCTACGTGGGTAAGACGGCCCGTCAGGTAGTCAATGAACTCCTCGGTCCGAATGACCCGGGCGATCCGAAACTAGCCGTCGGATTCATCAAGTGGCGTGATCCGGTGTCGGGGCAGATGGTCGACTACACCGAAAATCCCGAAGGCGCCGACCTTCAGGCTGCGTTTGCGATCCGCAGTTGGTGGGGCACAAACCATGCCCAGCTCTCGCGATGGATCATGTATGAATCGCTGCGTGATACCATGGCGATCGAACGGATTGCGAACTTCTGGACGAGTCACTGGACGACAGAATTTGCCTTCGATGACCAGTTTTCTCAGCCCCATACCCTCTACAATCAGTACCTGATGCTGCGCAAGGATCGCCTTGGCAACTTCCGCACCATGGCTCTTGATATGACCCTCGACCATGGTATGCTGTTCTATTTAGGGGGCTGGCTCAACGAAGCTGGACGCCCGAACGAGAACTATGCCCGCGAACTCCTCGAACTGTTCACGACCGGTATTGGATGGTACACAGAAGGTGACATCCAACAGGCAGCCCGAGTACTCACGGGCTGGAAGGTTGCTCGATTCAACGATGCACCTGCGCCGAAGGGCATTTACAACTCGTGGTTTGATGCCAAGAAGCATGATACCGGCGCAAAGGAGTTCATGGGCGTTACTATCCCCGCGCGAACGGCTGATAACAATACTGAGTTTCAGGTTCGCAACGAAGAGGTCCGTGAGCTCATCGACATCATCTTCCGTGCCCGACCCGATGCTGTTGCGCGATTTATTGCCGGCAAGGTGTATATGCACTTCGTCTACAGTTCGGCAGGAGAGGTCGATAAAGCGTTTGTTGGTGATCTGGCCAAGGCGTTCAAGGATGCCGACTTTGATCTCCGCACGTTATTCCTTAAGGTCTTCACCAGTGCACACTTCTTCGACCCGGCACTGCGTGGAGTGCAGATCAAGACGCCGTTCGAGTATGTAGTTGGCATTCTCAAGCTCCTGCGCTTCGAAGATTCAGAAGCTGCGAAGTTCGATCCGCCTCAGTGGACGGTCCTTATGGATCAGAAGATCTATGATGCCCCGAACGTAGCTGGCTGGCCGGGATACCGTTCATGGATCACCACGAATACGTACCCACGCCGTCGCGAGTTTGCTCGCAAGATCATTGATGCCGTTACGGACGATCGCGCTCTGCAGCTCATCAAGGAAATGCCGGATTACGAAGACGTGACCAAGTTCGTTGCGAGTATGGTTCAGTACATGCTGCCCATGCCAGTTAATGAAACTCGACTTGCGTACTACAAGAGCACGCTTCTTGAGGGTCAGCCCGACTACACGTGGGCAGAAAAGCTCAAGCAGCCGGCCTCGGCTGCCCGGTCACTGCGGGCACTCCTGAAGGCCATTGCTGTTGCACCGGACTTCCAACTCTGTTAAGCCATCACCAGTGAATTGTAACGAAAAGGATCAACGATGAAACGCCGTTCCTTCCTCGCAACCACAGCCGCTGCCGCTGTGGGAACACAAGTCCTCGGTGGCGTGCCCCTGAAGGCCTTTACTCCGATGAATATGCCGGTGCCGATGCAGCCGGACGACGATCGCGTGCTGATCGTCGTTCAGCTCTTTGGCGGCAATGACGGTCTCAACACGATCATTCCTGTTGACGACCCGAACTATTATGCGATCCGTCCAACGATCGCGGTGCCGAAGGAAAAGGCGATCAGCGTCCTGTCGCGTGTCTACATGCACCCGGCCCTTGCACCAAAAGACACCTATGGCTTCCCGCAGATGTTCGAAGATGGACGTCTTGCTGTTGTCCAGGGCATTGGGTATGAAAATCCCAACCTGTCGCACTTCCGCTCAACGGATATCTGGCTCAGCGGCTTCAACTCATCCGATCCGGATGTCCGCCTTCTCGATGGATGGCTGGGCCGTTACTGGTCGAAGCATCTTCCGGGCTTCCCGGAGCAGCTGCCCCCTGACCCAATTGCCGTTCAGATAGGGGGCTCACTGTCCATGCTCCTTCAGAGCCCGAAAGGCGATATTGGAATTGCACTTTCAGACCCACAGAAGTTCTTTGAACTCGGTCAGGGACTCTCACCGGATATGACGCCGATGTCGGACGAAACACGCTATGGCCGCGAGTTCAACTTTGTGCGCACAGTTGCTGAGCAGTGCGATAAGTACTCGTCGGTTGTAAAGAACTCTTTTGACAAGGGCAAGAATGTAGCTACCTACGGCGATGGGGGATTTATTCAGCAGATGAAGCTCGTTGCTCGTCTCATCAGCGGTGGTCTGAAGTCAAAGATCTTCCTCGTCTACATGGGCGGCTTTGACACGCACGTTCAGCAGCAGGACGAGTATCAGAACGGACTCCACCCATATCTGCTCGGACAACTCGCATCCGGTATCGGCAGCTTTATGCAGGATGCCCTTTCACAGGGATTCGCCGACCGCGTTGTTGGTATGACGGTATCCGAGTTTGGACGACGTCCGTACGAAAACGGTAGCCGCGGAACAGACCACGGAGCCGCCTCGGCTCAGTTCGTGTTTGGTAATGGAGTGCGTGCCGGTGTGTACGGGCAAAGTCCGGACCTGACAAATTTCGACGGCAACGGTGACGTCCGCTATCAATGGGATTACCGCCGCGTGTATGCCGATGTTCTGGAGAATTGGTTCGGTGGAACACCGGACGAGACAGAGGACGTGCTGCAGGACCGTGTGCTGCCATTGGGTGTGCTGCAACGTGCCACAAGCGTTGATGATGCTTATGACGGTCGCGTTGAGGTTACCATCCGAGTTGCTCCGAATCCGTCCGCAGATCATGTGTCTGTTGAATGGTACCAGCCGGTTAATGGCGTCACCACGGTAGAGATCTACGGGACTGACGGTCGCCATGTCAAGACGCTTCTCACCGATCGACTGGCTCCGGGAACTCATCGCGTTGCAGCCGATGGTTTGCAGAGTGGTTCGTATCTCTGTGCAGTGATGATCAACGGTCGCCGCTCAGTTGCGCCACTTACGGTGGTGCGGTAACAACACTACGTTCGCTTTTGTTTTGCCATCTCTGCGCCGGTGAGTATCTTCGCATCCCTCTGCGGAAGTGGCGAAATTGGCAGACGCACCATCTTGAGGGGGTGGCGCTCGCAAGGGCGTACGGGTTCAAGTCCCGTCTTCCGCACATGTTGACGAAAAACGGCTACCATATGGTGGCCGTTTTCATTTTCAGGGGGGCTTCTGCCTTATCGGGTCACGGCAAACTTGGAAACGGCTGCCGTGCCGGCGCTCGCGCTTGATGCACTCACGATGTAAACGCCCGGCGCAACAATACTACCCGACGCATCGGTGCCATCCCATACAGCCTGGCGTCCACGCACCTGCAGTGCGGTGAC
>JBJTEQ010000138.1:0-10417 GCA_046092945.1 Kapaibacterium sp. (SeqCode) | reverse complement strand
GCGCTATCCGGACGGAACACTCTGCGGTCAGAACGGATATAACATGTGGTACTTCCGTGCCAATGCCGCGGCTTGGGCCATTGCCTCATGTGGAATTCAGGTTGTACCGGGAAGGATCTACTGTCGCGATGGGTGCTATTGGAACCTTGCTGACCTGAGGCTCGGCGCTTGGGCACAGGCCGGATTCCCCAATCCATCATGGGTAGAGGGTGAAGCCTCTGGATCATTCAGCTTCCTCAGTGGAACAATTGAAGGTAGCTTCAACGTGAATTTCGACATCGGTTCGAAGTGCTATCCAGCTGCTCCGGCTGCCACAACAACGGCTGCTCAGGATGTTGCCGCTGAGCAGAAGAATCAGCTGATCAAGTCCGTTGCGCCGGCGATCCCCGCATTTAATGTGTCGGTGAAAGAACCCGTGACCGTGCTCTACAACTTTGTGCCGGGGCAGAGCTTCGAACTCCAGGAAATGACTGGCGGAGCATCCGGTAACACGGTGAACCGGACCTTCCAGGTCACGTACACCGTTGGCATCGATGAGAAGGACGGGGCAGCATGGAAGCCCCTTACCATCCTGTCATCGAAGGATGCTCTCGGAGCGTATCTCTACAGGTTGAAAAAGCCCCTTATCAGCAACACCACGACCACGCCGGTCAATGTTGCCGCCAAGAGCGCCGGAGGCGCACCTGTCGGTGGTGACAAGGGAGGCGGATTCACCGCAGGTGGCATCCAATTCACAGGTCCGGTTGCCGTACCGCCATCGCCGCCTCCTGCTGGACCCATCAAGGGAGTTGCTGCTCCGAAGGGTCCAGGCACCTATCTGCTCGATCCGGAGAAGCCAGCGCCCGCGCCGACTGAGAGTGACAACTTCAGCTTTGACAACAGCGGCGCGCAGAACTTCATCGCCAACACCGGTGACTGGGTGCTGTCGAAAACCTATCGTGTGACCGTGGTCGGAACGCTCTGGGAACTGGTCGGCGGTAACTGGGTCGTTGCCAAGGACAGAGCCACGAATCAGGATGTGAAGCAGACCGTTCAGCAAAATTTCTCAACGCCCATCGACATTACGGCTGTGCTGAACACTCCGAAGAATGTCAATACCAACAAGTGATCACGACGACCAAAGGACCATCACAATGAAGAATATTCCGATGAAATCCTGGATGATCGCCGTGGTTGCGCTCCTTGCGCTGAATGTGGTCGGAACGGCACAAACCACAAGCGATCTCAATAAAGCTCTGCAGCAGCGGATTTCCGGCATCGCCAAACGGTATGCCGATTCCGTGGTTCTGCGCTGGGCGCCAAGCACTCCGGCACTATGGAAGAAGGCGAAAGCGTCGGGCTATCGCATCGAACGTTCCGAAGGTCAAGGAACCTTCACAGAATTAACCGGCTCGCCTGTAAAGGTCTGGACGCCGGCGCAGTGGGAACAATATGCCGATGCGAACAAATCTGCTGACATGGAGGCAATTGGACCGGTAGCGATCGCCGCTATTCTGTCTGATGATGCCATGGAACCTTCAGATTATCCGGCAAACGATCCGGGTCAGGTCGATGCATTGCGAGAAGCCCGCAGTCGTTTTGAAATGGCTTTCAGCATGGCTGCTCTTGCCGCTGAGCGCAGTCGTGACGCGGCAACGGGGCTGGGCATGCGCTTTGTTGACAAGACTGCGAAGGCCGGCGTTGCCTATCAGTATCGCATCACCCTTCTTGGCGATACCAAGCCTTACACTGTAGCACCTGCCATGGTTGATGTTGGAGCAGAACCTACACGCGTTGCCGTTGACAACGTTGGTCTCTCTGTTGATGAACTTGATGGATCGGTACTTCTCAAGTGGAACAACTCAACCGGACATTCGACCTTTGATGTGTATCGCTCAACAGACGAACGCAACTACACGAAGCTGACGAAGTCACCGATCCTGACGCTTCGCAATGGTGGGGGTCCGGTCGCTAATAGCTACCTCGACTCCAACCTGACCAACTATCAGCCGTACTACTACAAGATCGTTGGCAACAATGCCTTTGCCGAGACAGATATGCTGGGCATTATCAAGGCAGTGCCACGCGATGGTACGCCCCCTGCAATGCCCGTTGCGGTAAAGGCAACTCACGAAGGAGTTCGTGACGTTGTCATTACATGGGAAATGACAGAACCCGTTAGCGAAGATCTTGCCGGCTTTCTCATCATGCGTGACACTGCTGTTGATGGTTCATTCGACCGAGCGATCGTGGAGAAGCCCCTTGAGAAGGGGGCACGTCAGTATCGAGATCAGAATGTGATCCTTGGCGGAACGTATTACTATCAGGTGGTTGCGGTTGACACGGCACGCAATGCTGTCCGCTCGATGCCGGCCTATGTGGCCTTTGCCGATAGTATCGCACCGAGTCCGGGCGTTCTGGTGAAGGGTACGATGGACACAAATGGTGTTGTGCGGATTGTTGTGCAGCATCCTGCCGACCGCGATCTGATGGGGTACCGTCTTCTGCATGCAAACGATCCGTCGCATGAATTCACTGTTCGCCGTGATCTCTTCAATGAGGACTCGGTCTTCAACCGCTCCGACACGATCATTGTGGATACGCTGGAAGTTCGGACGCTAACGAAGTATGCATACTACCAGGTTGTTGCTCTGGACTATCACTTCAATGAAGCAGCCGTCAGCAATACGCTGGCGGTGCCGCGTCCGGACATTATCCCGCCAGTTGCACCGGTGATTCGTGATTATGTGGTGACGGATTCAACGATCCTGCTTGATGTTGTACCGAGTTCAAGTCGCGATGTTCGCAATCATGTTGCATTGCGTCGGCTGTTTGACGCGCAGAATCCCGATCGAGTAGCGTGGGATTCATTGTCGCGCATGGGCCAACGAGACAGCATCGTCGAAGACCGCACGCCTGCTCGGTCACGCACATTCCAGTATGCCGTGGTTGCCTACGACAGTGCGGGCAACAAGTCGCCCCTTTCCAACATCGTCACCATCAAGCGTGTCGATAACATGGTGCGTCCGGCTGTGAAGGACCTCAGTGCATCGTATGACTCCACCACGAAGCGAGTGACGCTTCGCTGGAGCTATGAGCGCCTTGATGAGCCACACAGCTTTGTGGTGTACAAGAAGACGGCGTCTGGCCTTCAGGCCTATGCCATGATCAAGGACGACAGGCAACGTGAATACATCGACCTCAACGATGCACGCCGAGGTGAAGTGTACGCAGTCAAGGTCATCTGCACATCCGGAGCAGAGTCGAAACTGAGCTCCACGGCTGAAGTGCGCTGATTACGGCTGCTGTCAGTCATTGGCAAATGTCAGCACCACTACG
Organism: Kapaibacterium sp. (SeqCode); assembly: GCA_046092945.1. GTDB lineage: Bacteria > Bacteroidota > Ignavibacteria > Kapaibacteriales > Kapaibacteriaceae > UBA10438. Next base: position 7,099 of record JBJTEQ010000138.1, on the reverse strand, counting down.
TACCCATTGCCGAGGATAGGATGTTGAGTGCAGGGGGCTCCTCCGATGCCAACAGCAGCATACTCGGGATCGAACAGCGTTGCACGATGTCCACGTCCAGGTACATCGGGATCGAAGAGCAGCCGCAGGATCACGGTAGGAGCGCTTGAGCTGAGATGATCGATACATTCACCAAACGCTTCGGCGTTCGGACATTCTCCGAGCACACGCTGGGTGAGTGTTGCACCATTTGATGATGTGTGGACGACCTGACCGGGATGTCGGGCAACGTCGCGCGCGTGCAGCGTAGCAACACGGCGTAGGCACTGACGTATCCGAACCGGTCGTGCAGGTGTGACCGTGTCAAGAAAGCTCCGGACTTCAGCCAGAAGAGAAGCCCCCTCCGTGCCGAGAAGATGCTGGATTGTCCTCGGTGGTTTGCCGGAATTACATGCAGCGATGAGCGTATCAACAAACCGGCCCCACGAGCGCCGGTCACTACGCAGACTGTTCACATGACGCAGTATCTCCGTGTCATTCATCGCTACCGTGCTCGCAAAACGTTCCGGTGAGAGCCAGTCAGAGAGGGGGCCGACCGTGATCTGCGAAATGGCTGACGTTGTGAGTGAGAGAAGGAGAATGGAAAGAGTCGCATACGGCATAGACAGAGCTCCATGATGGGCAACGCCACGACGCAGAGACGGTCAGTGAATTGAGCTAGAAAAAGCGTTCGCGTGTGAATGCCGTAAGCATAGGCATAAACACGAAGCGCTCCCGGAGGGAGCGCTTCATTGATCGTTTCAGCTTGCGCTTCTCTTAATCGACAACATGGAACAGGTACGTGAACCCAAGCGAAAGGCCAGCACTTTGTGGATTGCTCTTTGGAGCAAGCGGAAGCACATATGGGCTCACATCTGTCGTATAATGTCCGCCAAGCATGTAGCTACCGCGAATCGTCAAATTGAATTCACCGCTCTTGCCGCGCATGAGTGGAATCATTGCTCCAATACGTGCCTCGAGGACAGGTGACGCCTGAGTACCAGCTGGAATGTATGGTACGGAACCATCAACTGTTTCGCCAGTTTGGCCTGTTGGGAGCGCAATACCAACGCCGAGTATCAGACCGCCGAGATAGAACGAAGGGGCAATTGTCAGATAGCTATGGCGGGCAATGATGGTGTTTGCATCGGTCGCCATATCCTCGTTCTCCGGACGCGTGAGATATCCGTACCCCGTCAATTCTACATCGAGGGTAAGACCCAAACTCATGTTACGCGCGAACATCATGCGAGTTGTCAGGCCGATGTCGGGCATAGAGTTAAACGCAAATCCTGTCTTGAGACCGGTGCCAGGCGCTACCGTATTAACGGTACCCTTGGCGGCAAGAGTTGGTCCCAGGCTTACTTCAACAGCAGACGCAGATGTAGCCGCAATTACGAGCGCAGCAATAATCAGAACCGGTGTTCTCATGTTGGAACCTTTCAACGAACCGTGAAGAAATGTCGTACCGTTGGCAAAGTTGCCTCTTTGGAGGCAATTCAGCAATCGAGAACTGCCATGGAACTCCTGATGAGACGCTTGGTGTTTTCGCGGCATGTACACAGAACGCCTCATTTCCGGCACAGAAGATCTCAGATCTGAACTGAGTAATCACCGACTCTACAAGGTCCTCAACTCAGTTGAGGGAGTCACCACATTTATGGAGCACCATGTCTTTGCTGTGTGGGACTTCATGACGCTTCTGAAGGCTCTTCAGCGGGGCCTCACATGTGTAGAAGTACCGTGGGTTCCACGAGGCAATGCCGATACGCGATATCTGATTAATGAGATCGTTGTCGGCGAAGAAAGCGACGTCGATCGTCACGGTGTGCGAACGAGTCACTTTGAGATGTACCGTCAGGCCATGCTTGGCCTGGGTGCGTCAATCACGTCAATCGATACGCTAACATCTGCCGTAGCAAACGGACACTCGGTTGATGAAGCGCTTCTCATGGCATCACTACCTGACGCATCGACGAGATTCGTTCGCGCCACAATGGAAGTGGTTATGAACGGAAGTCTGCACGAGATCGCCGCGGTCTTTACGTTCGGACGTGAGGATGTGATCCCGACGATGTTCCTCGGCATGCTTGATCACATTCCAACCGACGATGCATCGGTGTTTGATGATCTACGCTATTACCTGCAGCGTCACATTGATGTTGATGGCGATCATCATGGTCCGCTGGCGCTTGCGATGGTAGAGCAACTCATTGGCGATGACCAGTTGAAAGCCGAGGAAGCTCTCACTGCCGCGCGTTCAGCGCTTCATCATCGTATTGCGCTCTGGAATGCGGTGGCCGATGCGTGCGCCGCACGCAGGTGTGAGGTGTGAGGTTTCGGGCGTGAGGTCGAATGACCGATGACCAGTGACGAGTGGCCCGTAGGAGCGAGACGCAGTCTCGCCCGATGACTTATGGATCCCTGCTTTCGCAGGGATGACATCCTTTCGCAGGGATGACATCCTTTCGCAGGGATGACATCCTTTCGCAGGGATGACAGCAATTCGCAGGGATGACATCATCGAACGATCAACGGCGATCCTATTCTCGATGAGCCCCGTGTCACGACAACCTGATATGTGCCCGAGGGAAGTTCGGATACATCCACGGGTGATGTCTTCGAACGCAGGACCTCGTTGCCGAGAACGTCATACAGAACGGCTGCGTCGCCGAGATACGAGACGGTTGTTGTAGCCGGATTCGGCCAGACGGCTGCGTCTGATACATGGTCGTTGTTCACGCCGGTGTTGCAGGGCAGTGCGGTAATTCGTTGCCACAGTGCGTCATCATAACCACTGATCGCTGGTGCCGATGTATCGCCGGGGTTACCCATGCGCACAACTACCATGCGCTGACTCGGCACCACGTACACGCGCTGATCGTTCTTGCCCATGCCGGCATACATGTCCTTTGGTGCGCTTGGCACGAGATCTCGCGGATACACGAACGGAATAGACGGCTGCATGAAGCTGCCCTTGCCGTTGAGCCAGAAGAGATATCCATAGGACTTGTTCAGCTGTTGTGACGTGTTCATCATCGCATCGAAGTACTCACGATCCTGTATGATAGTGTCGCCGTTCCAGACGCCCCCTGCCAAGAGCATCAGGCCAAAGCGCGCCATTGCAAGGGGCTTGGAGTAGAGCGTCCCGTTAATCCAGATACCACCCATACCGAGCGGCAGAGCAACCTTCGTGTTGTAGTATGACTGATACGTTCTGCCACTTGCCTTTGCCAGCATGTTCTGCAACAACAGATAACAGGCGTTGTGATAATCCCAGATCGTACCGGGTTCGGCTCTGTAGCGCAGACAGTTTGCTGTGGTGCAGTTGTCGTTGCCACGGTCGAACCCGATTCCCGTTGTCATCATCAGGTGGTGTCGGACGGTGATGGCGCTTTCCTGCTGCGGTGTGCAGGATGACCAGCCACTACCGAGGTATGTTGCGCTCGGCTTTGTGATGTCCATTAGCCCCTCGCGCTGCGCCATTCCAACCAGAACCGACGTAACGATCTTTCCGGCCGATGCCCAGTACCAAAGGCTGTCCCTGGTGAACGTTCCGAAATACCGTTCCAGAGCGATCTTGCCATCCTTCAGGATGATCAGGGCCTTTGTGTCCGTGTCTCCTGCATACGATACGAGGGAGTCCACCTTATCCTGACACCACCCCAGTTGGGAAGGGGCTATACGTTCCCATGCATCGTTACCCGCGGGAGGAAAGTACAGCGGCTGCGACAAGGCATTGCCGGCAGCAAGCAACAGAAGGAGGAGCAGAGGTCGCATACGAGACTCGTGCATGTTGGCAGAATGGGCGCTTGCGATTCGTTACGCCCATGATTGGTTTAAGTTAGCGCACGAATATGGGAAGGGGTAGCTGTAAATGATCATGTTCTCCGGTACTCACTGGGTGGTGCTCGTTGTGACATGCCTTCTCTGCATTGTCATGCCCATGCTGGTCCGCAGGCGTCCAGACAAAGCCGATGCAATTCGCCGGATCATAGCATGGATTCTTATCATCAACATCGTTGTCTATCAGTCCTATCGTATTGCCGCCGGTTATTGGTCGGCATCAACGGATCTTCCCATGCACCTCTGCGCCTGGGCCAATGTGGTGACCGCACTCGCCTTGCTTACTAAGAAGCCCCTTTTCGCCGAGATCGCGTGGTGCTGGGTGATGACGGGTAGCGTCAATGCTTTGATCACGCCACAGCTCGACAATCCATTTCCTGAGGTGCCGTTTATCTATTTCGTGATCGGCCATACGGGGCTTATCACCGCAGTCTGTACGATTGTCTTTGGATATGACATCCGTCCACGTCCAGGCGCATGGCTCCGCGTGATGGCTGCCTCGCAGGTGTACTTCCTGAGTGCCATCGCCGTGAATGCCCTTACCAAAGCCAACTATGGATTCCTCGATCCCATGGATCCGTTTCGCAACCAGACGGTACTGGCCGTCTTTCCCAACGACGGTATCTGGTTCTATCTCACATTCGAACTGGCCGGCGCTCTGCTGTTTGGGTTGGCGTTGATGCCGTTCAGGTTTGAGGTTTGGGGTTTGAGGTTTGGGGTAAAGAGTCGGATGACCGGTGACCAATGACGGCGCTGCGCACAGTTTCTGTGTTGCCGAACAAAGCAGTAGCGAAGGCCATGATTGATCCCTCGCTACTCTCGGGATGACGTGGTTCCTGCTTTCACTGGAATGACAACCCCACACCTCAACCCCCACACCTCATACCTCAAACCTGCTAGGGCATCCTATACACCGGATTCGTCAGGAACTGCTCATCGGTAAGCGTTTTGAGGAAGGCCACGAGGTCGGCCTTGTCCTGGTCATCAAGCTTAAGGCCAGGAGTCAGGTTAAACTGCATTAATGGGTCAACGGTGGAGGAGCGACGCACGCCGGTGTTGTAGAAGTCGACAACTTCTTCGAGGGTCTTGAAGCGACCATCATGCATGTAGGGGGCTGTGCGGGCAATGTTGCGCAGCGTGGGTACGCGGAACTTGGCGCGGTCTGTGGCCAGGCCCGTAAAGCGTTCGCGACCGAGGTCAACGAATGAAGCATCATCATCCAGACCGTTGTTCATGAAACGATCGTTGGTGAAAAACGGCGCTGCATGACAATGGAAGCACTCTGCACCTTTCTTCTTGAAGGATGGGTCAAATTCTCTCATGAAGAGCTGACGTCCGCGTTCTTCGGATTCAGAAAGCACAGCATATCCTGCCAGAGCGCGGTCGTACTTGCTCTGACCCGATACGAGGATGAGCATGAACTGCTCGAGAGCAATTCCGATACGTTCGGGGGTGACGGTATCGGATCCGAATGCACGAACAAAGAGGTTGCGATACATCGCCGAGGCGGAAAGCTTTCGCACCACGTTGTCGAGCTTGTCGTCCATTTCCAACGTATCCACTATCGGATGCAGAGCCTGCTCGCGTAGTGTTGGCGAACGTCCGTCCCAGAAGAAGCCCCGTTCACTCCAGGCCAGGTTCACAAGTGCCATTGCCTGACGTGTGCCGGGGAGTCCGCGCACACCGAGACTGTACTTGCGGTTGTCAGAAAACGCAGCTGCCTGCGAGTGACACGTCGCGCAGCTCTGCGTGCCTGTGCGTGAGAGCTGGCCGTCATGAAATAGCGTACGTCCAAGGTTCACCCGCTGCTGCGTGAGCGGATAATCCGTTGGCAGCACGGGCTCCGGAAGATCCTCGAACCGAAGAGGGTATGGCGTTTCATCAAATGTTACCGGCACTTCCGGATCGGTACACCCGATTCCGAACGCAGCGGCAATGATGAATAGAGAAATGCGAAGGGGCTTCATGGACGAAACCGAGGATTGGTGGTGAATCGATCGTCGGTGAGGGACAGCAAAAATGCCTCGATATCAGAACACTCCAAAGCCGACAGATTCAGCGGCATAAGCGAAGCGTCCTTGTTGGGGTGCGGATAACCACCGCTATTGTAGCGTTGGATGACATCGCTCAGGGAAGCAATGGATCCATTATGCAGGTAGGGGGCTGTAAGCCCAACATTCCGCAGTGACGGAACGCGGAACACCGCTTCGTCGGAGGCCTTGTTAGTGAGCCGTGCCCGCCCCCTGTCAGTGTACGACTCAAGAAGTCCGTTGCAGGCAAAACGATTGTCAGTGTAGAGTGGACCGCCATGACACGTTCCGCAACCGACTCGGTTGAAGATCACTTTGCCGCGACGTTCAGCATCGGAGAGGCGGTCTTCATCGGCACGTGATCGTCCGCTTACCAGCGTCCGCTCGAATGATGCGATGGCGCGAGTGATGACCCAGATGTCCAGCGGACGGGAATAGGCAGATTGGCTCATTCGTTGCAGGCTTGTGTCTGACGACAGGCGCGCCACCAGCAAGGGGGCTTCCAAGTCAAACTCTGCGTGTTCCTGGATGGGCACAAGGATCTGCATTTCCAGCGTTGGGACGCCCCCTTCGCGCATCAGCGAGGGCAGGTAGCCGACGTTGGCCAGCGACGGGGCGTTGCGCACGCCAAGGCGACCAGACGTGCCACGTGATGTGGGCAGTCCGTCCGTAAACGCTCTGGCCGGATCGTGACACGAGGCACAGGAAACGTCGTTCCTGTTCGCCAAACGCGTATCGAAGAAGAGCCGTTTACCGAGCGCAACACGCTCCGATGTTGGAATGTTATCAGCTGGGTATGACTGCTGGGTAAAGCCCGGTGGGATATCGACAAGGGGCTCCGGGTCGGGAGTTGGTTGTGGATCAACCGCGCAGGCCGTTAGAACAACAGCTGCCAGTGGAGCCAGCCACAGGCGATATCTAGCGAACGATAACAAGTGACTCGTGACGGATGCTTCCGTCGGTGAGCCGGAGCAGAACGCTGTAGGTGCCGCTCGGCAGGGTACTCACCGAGAGAAATGGTGAACCAGCTGCAAGTGACGCAGATAGTACGGAAACACCGGACATGTCCGTGATACGCACATCCACAGCATCGGTCGGTAGCTGAACAACATCGGTGGCGGGATTTGGAGCAAGCGACGTCTCACGAACATCATCATCGTCAACTGACGTAGTGATGCCGGGTGAGTACACCGCAGATCCCATGT
>JBJTEQ010000137.1:0-4445 GCA_046092945.1 Kapaibacterium sp. (SeqCode) | reverse complement strand
GGCGTGCATGCAACGATTGCGGGCGTGGCCATGGCCATGTGCATCCCGGCCCTCTCACGACTCGATCGGATCTCGTTCTTTACGAAGTCGCGAGATCTCATCGAACAGATCAGCAAGCGCACAGAAACGGATGAGGACGAAGGCAAGCAGCTTGATGCCGTGCACGCACTCGAAGAAATGTGCGAACACGTGCAGACGCCCCTTCATCGAATCGAACATGGACTCAGCACGATCGTCTCATTCGGCATCATGCCACTTTTCGCACTTGTCAACGCGGGCGTCGTCATCACTCCGGCAATGATCGACGGGCTGGCAAGCCCCGTTGCATTGGGCATCGCCCTTGGACTCTTCCTTGGCAAACAGATCGGCATCAGTGGATCGGTATGGCTCTCCGTTCGTCTGGGTCTTACGCGACTTCCCTCCGGAGTAAGCATGGCGCAGATGTATGGCGTATCGCTCCTGTGCGGCATCGGATTCACAATGGCGCTGTTTGTTGCCCACCTGGCCTTCATCAGTCCAGAACATCTGGAAATGGCCAAGCTCAGCATTCTCATAGGCTCTGCGCTTTCGGCTGTGATCGGCGCGGTTGTGCTCCGACGTCTCCTTCCACCAGCCCCTTTGCCATCATGATCATCTATCAGGTCGAAGTAACCGTTCCGAGCGACCTCGTTGAGCAATGGCTCGAGTACATGACGTCGCACCACATCGACGACGTGGTCAACACCGGCATGTTCGTGTCGTCAGAACTCGTGCGTGTTGTCGACCCGTCATCAGATGACTACACGCCGTTTCGTGTACGCTACTCGTGCGAGAGTCACGACAAGCTCATTCGCTACCGCTCGGAGTTCGCTCCAGCGTTGATGGCTGATCATACCCGCATCTTCGGCGATCGCGTTAGTGCGGTGCGCACTGTGACCGAGCAGGTCTGGACAACGAGTCGCTAACGAAAACTGTTTCAGTCTGTCACGTCAAGGGGCTCGGCATGATCCAGCCGATACTCATCGACCGGCGTTCCGCCGATAAGGTGCTCCTGAATGATTCGCTCAAGAACCTTGGGCGTACAGGAGTGATACCACACGTTATCGGGATGCACCACGGCTATCGGTCCCTTTAGACAAACGCGCAGACAATCGGCCTTGGTGCGGTAGACGCCCCCTTGCTCATCGAGCTCAAGCTCTTTGAGTCGACGCTTGAGATAGTCCCAGCTCTCCGCCCCTTTTTCCGGTGAACAGCACTTTGGCTTGCTTGGCGTTGCGCAGAGAAAGATGTGACGTGTGTGTGTTCCAAGAGCCCGCTCAGTGGCCTTCTTGGCAAGGTGCTGCTTAGTGGTCATGATGCAGACTTGGCGAGCGTGATGGACTCTTCCGCAGCCGTTCGCAGCAGGAAGAGATGCAGGTTGTGCAGGATAGCTGCCGCCTCAGCCTGACGCGACGCACGAATGTGGAAGGTGATGGCGATGGTGATACCCTGCGGCTGAATGGCGCTCACCGAAACGCTCATTGGCGCATCATGCAGAATATCATGGTTCTCCGCCATGAATGTTCTCACTCGTCCGACAAACGACTCAATCGCCTCGACCGACGTCGACGCATCAATGGTAATCGAAGACGCCATCGGGTGTTTCCGTTTCACTCCAACGTTGTCGATGATGGCATCGGCAAGCTTACCGTTCGACAGCGTAATCAGGCTTGCAGTGGGCGTTACAATGCGCGTACTGCGGAATCCGATCTCCTTCACAACTCCCTCAGCACCGGGCGTTGAGATCCAGTCACCCACAACGAACGGACGGTCGGTGATGATGACCAACGACCCGAAGACATTCTTCACGGTGTCTTGCGAGGCAAGCGCCAGCGCTGCACCACCGATCGATAGACCGGTGATGATGGCCGCAACGTTTACACCTACAAATCCGAGGATCGTCATGATGCCGATCACGGCCACAACCACCTTCAGCGTCGAGGCTACCAAGGGGGCTAATGTCTCAGCGATCTCGTGTCCATCCTGACGTGCGCGCATCACGTAGAGAACGCCTCGGGCGCAAACGAGATCCACCAATCGATAGAGCGCAATAGCGATGAAGGCAATGCTCATTGCATCAAGCACCATCACCACATTCTGCGTCAGAGCAGGTGTTAGACGAATGCTCGGAACGAATGCACTATCTGTCTCTGCGACGATCAGCAGACCAAGACTCCGTCCGACCGACATCACAAGCCCCTTATCCGGTTCAGCATGGGTCAGCCGGCGAATAATGCGCTTAAGAATGCTGCCGATCAAACGACGCAGACCCCAAGCAGCAACCACGCTCACCGAGAGCATCGTTGCGATCATAATCCACTGCGTCGGTGTCAGCGACATCGCATCATCCATTACGGTTGATTCAAACGAGCGAACAGCTCCTTCACATCGGCGATCTTCATCTGCCCCTTGTCACCTTCACCGTGCACACGAACTGCTGCGGCGTCGTTCTCGATCTCCTTTGAGCCGATGACGAGTGCATACGGGATCTTCTTCTGCTCGCTCTCAGCAACCTTGCGGTTGATCTTTTCATTGCGCAGGTCGCAGTGCACGCGAAGTCCCATTGCTTCGAACTCTGCTGCGAGGTCACTGGCGAAGGAGTGATGCGCATCAGCGATCGGCAGAATACTCACCTGCGTCGGAGCAATCCAGAATGGGAAGTTCCCGGCGTAGTGTTCGATGAGGATCGAGATGAAGCGCTCCATCGATCCGAAGGGGGCTCGATGGATGATGACTGGGCGGTGCTTTGCGTTGTCGGCGCCAACGTATTCCAGGTTGAAACGATCCGGCATCACGTAGTCAACCTGCACCGTTCCAAGCTGCCATTTGCGTCCGATAGCATCGCGTACGATGAAGTCGATCTTCGGACCATAGAATGCCGCTTCGCCTTCGCCGATGAAGTACTCAAGACCCATCTCATCGGCTACTTCCTTGATCTCTCGCTGGGCGCGCTCCCAGTATTCAAGATCGCCGCCATACTTAGCTGCATTATCGTCACGGAATGACAGACGCGTTGACACGTCCATGTCGAACGTGCGGAAGACGTGCTGCGTGAGTTCCACGACGTTCTTGATCTCGTCCTTGAGCTGGTCGTGCGTACAGTAGATGTGCGCATCGTCCTGCGTAAAGCCACGCACGCGGGAAAGACCATTTAGCTCGCCCGACTGTTCGTATCGATAAACGGTGCCGAACTCCGAGAATCGCAATGGTAAATCTCGATATGAACGGGGCTTGTTGGCATAGATCTGGTGGTGGTGTGGGCAGTTCATCGGCTTGAGCAGGTACTGCTCGTCTTCCACCGTGATCGGGTCGTACTGCGAGTCTGCGTAGTAAGGGTAGTGTCCGCTGGTCTTGTACAGTTCAAGATTGCCGATGTGTGGCGTGATCACTTCCTGGTAACCACGGCGCACCTGTTCATCGCGCAGAAACGCTTCGAGACGACGTCGCAGCGTGGTGCCGTTCGGTAGCCATACTGGCAAGCCCCCTCCTACCATCGGAGTGATCATATAGAGCTCGAGCTCCTTACCAAGCTTGCGGTGGTCGCGACGTTCGGCTTCCTCGCGCTGGGTGATGTACTCATCCAGCTGCGCCTTCTTCGGGAAGGCAATGCCGTATATCCGCGTGAGCTGCTTGCGCTTTTCATCGCCGCGCCAGTATGCGCCCGCAACGCTGAGCAGCTTCGGATACTTGATGTGTCCTGTCGATGGCACGTGCGTACCCCGACAGAGGTCCGTGAACTCACCCTGCTGATAGAACGTGATCTCGGAGTCCTTCAGACCCTCGAGAAGTTCGAGCTTGTACTGATCGCCTTTTTCCGTGAAGTACGCCACGGCGTCGTCCCACGTTTTCTCGATGCGCTGATACGGCACGTCGCGCTTCGAAAGCTCCGTCATCTTCGCTTCGATCTTCGGCAGGTCATCAACGCTCAGCTTCGTGTCGCCCGGCAGATCTACATCGTAGTAATAGCCCGCTTCGATCGGCGGTCCAATACCAAACTTGACGCCTGGGTACAGCGCTTCCAGCGCTTCGGCCATAAGGTGGGCCGTTGAGTGCCAGAAGATCTCCTTGCCTTCGTCATTGTCGAACGTCACGATGCGGATCTTGGCATCCTGCTCAATCGGACGCGAGAGGTCGTACGGTTTTTCGTTCACGATTATGCCGACCGCCACACGGGCAAGCCCGTCGGAGATCGACTTGGCAACGTCCATCCCTGTGGTTCCAACAGGGTACTGGCGCACATCGCCATTGGGGAGGGTGATGTTGATCATGTTCAAATTTACTCAGGTTTGCGGTGTGGGGTGTGGTGTGTCATTCCTGCGAAAGCAGGAATCCAGGCGTCATTCCTGCGAAAGCAGGAATCCAGGCGTCATTCCTGCGAAAGCAGCTCACGCGGATATACGGCATTGCCTTCCCGAAGAAGGCGCAGC
>JBJTEQ010000136.1:0-3157 GCA_046092945.1 Kapaibacterium sp. (SeqCode) | reverse complement strand
GACCTCAACGTGGGGGTCGTTCATGCAGATGATAGGTGTCGGATTGTGGTGAAGGGGCGCTCCGGGAATCCTCATCGGGAACGTCACTCGACTCGGTTGTTGACCGAAGTGAAGGCTCCGCTGCGAGAGGGGTCAGATCCGAGTGCACAACTGTGCGGAATGCCCTGGTTCTCGCAGCGGCAGTCGTCGTCGGTCCGATCTATATGTTCGCAGGTTCATCACTGAGCGTATCTCTTTAGAGGGATGCAAACATCGAAAGAATCTTGGAATCGATCACAACGTTACACTATTACCAAGCGATGAATTCTTACTGCGGGAAGCATCGGCCATCGCATGCTTGAACGCGATGAGCTTTTCTTGCAGCTCCGGCATCGCCACCGAAAGGATCTCCACGGCAAGGATACCGGCGTTGCGTCCGCCCCCTATCGCCACTGTAGCAACTGGAACGCCAGCGGGCATCTGGACAATGCTCAGCAGGGAATCAAGTCCGCGAAGCTGCTTGGTTGCGATCGGCACGCCGATCACGGGAAGGGGCGAGTAGGATGCCACCATACCCGGCAAATGAGCCGCGCCGCCGGCCCCGGCGATCAGCACCTTGATACCGCGCTCATGGGCGGATGATGCGTACTCCGCCATGTCAGCAGGTGTGCGGTGTGCGCTTACCACGCGCACTTCGGCGGGAACGCCGAACTCTTCGCACACCAGCGCTGCCTCGCGCATCGTCGGGTAGTCAGAGTCGCTTCCCATAATGATTCCGACCAACGGTTGACTGCTCATGCAAGCCCCTTACCATGTTCGTGAACGATTCGTTTCATGCAGCCGAGCAGTTCATGACGTCCAAGCGTCGTCTCGCTCGACGTAGGGATAACGTCAACCAGGTGTTGACATTGCGAAAGAACCTGACGCAGCTGTTCTTCTCGGGCCGCAACGGCACCGGGCTTCAGCTTGTCGCACTTCGTAAGCACCACGACGTAGGCGCGGTGGGCAAGCTCGAGTTCTTCGAGCATGGCTAAGTCAAGGGGCTGCGGATCGTGACGTGCATCGATCAAAACGCAGGTCAGTACAAGGGGCTCCCGCTGCGTAACATACTCTCGGATCAGCTTGGAGAACTGCTCGCGCTGGATCTTGCTGACCTTCGCGTAGCCGTACCCGGGAAGATCAACCAGCATAAAGCCAGCGTCGGTCACAAAGAAGTTTATCTCTTGCGTCTTGCCCGGTGTATTCGAAACCCGGGCCATTCCACCGCGTCGCGCGATGGTATTGATGAGAGACGACTTCCCAACATTTGAACGACCGACCATTGCGACTTCGCGCAAGGGTGACACGGGGAAATGCTCCTTAGCGGTAGCCCCCTTCACGAACTCTGCATTGATATGGAGGTCGTGTGCCATTAATCAGGCCTGTTCTGAAAAAAAGAAAAACGCCGGAGGCCTTAGCACCCGGCGTTCAACCATTGTCTTTTACTACTCTTAGGCGTCGGCTGGCGTTTCTGCTGCCTCGCCGCCTTCGGCCGGGGCATCAGTAGCTGGTGCGTCTGCTGCCGGCGCTTCTGCTTCGGCTGACATCGCTGTTTCTTCGCCTGCTGCTTCGGCCTCGGCTACTATTGGTGTTTCTTCGATTGCCTGTTCGGCAACGTTCTCAACCGGCGCTTCAACAACTTCCTCAACCACTTCTTCTACAACCGGTGCCGCTACAACTGGTGCGGCCTTCGGTGTGAAGGCCGGCTTTGGCTTGGCTGGTCCCTTTGCTGCCGGACGACGACGCGTTGATGATGAACGGCCATCCTGTGGGTTCGACCAGTCAACGAGTTCGATCATCGCTGTTTCGGAGGCATCACCGCGACGCAGGCCAAGCTTTGTGATACGTGTGTACCCACCATCACGCTCTGCGACGAGCGGTGCGATCGTGTCGAACAGCTCCTGAAGTACACCCTTGTTCTTGATGAAGCGGCCAACCATACGACGGTTGTGCACATCAACACCCACAATAGCACCTGTCTTTTCTGAGCGGTGAGCGTTGCGGGCGCGCGTGATCAGCTGCTCGGCAAATGGACGAAGTTCCTTCGCCTTTGCCAGCGTTGTCACAAGGCGCTTGTGCTCGAACAGGGACGTAGCCATGTTGGCCATCAGAGCTCGCTTATGGCTAGCTGTGCGCTTAAGTTTCCGTCCTGCATACCCGTGTCGCATGTCTTCTACTCCTTACCTGTCAATTTCAAGAATTCGAAACATCGTCGCGCAGAAACTCGTCCACGTTCATGCCGAACTGAAGACCGTTCTGGACAACGACTTCTGCCAATTCCGACAGAGACTTGCGTCCGAAGTTGCGGAACTTCAGCAGGTCTGTCTCCTGAAGGCCAACAAGGTCGGCCAAAGACTTGATGTTTGCGGCCTTCAGGCAGTTATGGGCACGCACACTCAGTTCAAGTTCGTCAACCGGCTGTAGCAGGATGCGGCGGATACGAGCACGCTCACGGTCGGCTTCTGAATCCGACGCTACAGACTCCGCTGCCTCACTACCACCGACTGACGGGTTCACACCAAGAAGAAGAGCGATGTGTGAGCGGAGTATACCGGCTGAGTGCTCAACGGCTTCCTTCGCAGTGATAGATCCGTCCGTTGATACGTCAAGCACCAGGCGCTCATAATCCGTCTTCTGTCCGACGCGGAATGGCTCCACATTGAAGATCACGTTCTTCACTGGCGTGTAGATCGCATCGATCGGCAGCATTCCCAGCGGGAAATCCGTAGCGTTCTGTTCTTCCGACGGAACATAGCCTTTGCCACGTCCAATGCGGAGTTCAACATCAAAATCTGCGTCATTTGACAGCGTAGCGATCTTCTTGCCACCGTCGAGAACTTCGAGCGCACCAGCTGATGCATCCTCGATCATCTGAGCAGTCCATACTGACTGCCCCCTAACACGGAAGCTCACGCGGTTTGGCGCTTTAGGATCAACAACGCGGAATCGCACTTCCTTGAGATTGAGAATGATCTCGCACATATCCTCGACAACGCCGGGGATCGTTTGAAACTCATGCTGGACATCAGAAATCTTTACGCCAACAATTGCCGAACCCTGGATCGAAGACAGCAGTACGCGGCGGAATGCATTGCCCATCGTTGTACCATATCCTTCTTCCAGCGGATTCAGGATAAAG